>JAEOUJ010000242.1 GCA_016839405.1 Candidatus Gerdarchaeota archaeon
CAGTAAATGAGAATACTTTATTTAGTTTACAATCAACTACTAAAACTGTAACATCAGTTGCTCTTCTTTTAGCAGTCCAGAAAAAATTGTTGCAATTGGATGATCCAATCATTAATTATTATCCTGAATTTTATGTTAATAGCCGTCATGGTAAAGATGAATATAGGAAAATAACATTCAGACATTTATTATCTCATAAATCTGGCCTTCCTCGAGAAGCTAGAATAGGAGGTTGCTTTTCTCGTAAATTAGGTAGCTGGGAAGAACATATTAAAAGTATTAACAACGCTTGGTTGAATCATCCTGTTGGTGAGGTTTTCAGTTATTCTAATATTGGTATGGATCTTGTGCCATATCTTCTTGAAAAAATAACTGGCAAATCTTATCCAGATTATCTTCAGGAGGTTTTGGGTGAACCTTTAGGGATAAAATATCATTGGTCAATAGATGAAGTATATAACTATGCAAATACTGCTAAAGGTTATCTAAATGGATTTGAAGCTCACAAATTAGATGGACTTGCATTTGGTTGTGGAGGAGCTTTTCTTTCAATCAAAGATCAAGCTAAATTTGTCAAATTTCTATTAAATAAAGGATCATTTAATGGAAAGATGATATTAAAACATGAATTATTCGAACAATTAAGAAAAATAGAAGGTCTAAGCGGAGATGGATTTGGAACTATTGTAATTAATAAATATGGTATAAAGTTTTATGGTCATCCTGGTGGTGGGTTTGGATATAGTTCTGAAATGTTCTGGCTACCAGAACAAAATATTGGCTTAGCACTTTTCCATAACTCAGAATATGTAGAAATGAGACAATTAGCTATGGAATTAATTGCTGACATATTGAAAGCAAAAGGTTTGCCTATGCTAGAAGAGAAATTTCCACACAAAGATGAACCAATTATTGAGCTTGAAAAAGATAAATTACAACTATTTGAAGGATTTTATAATAATTCTTGGATGGAAATATATGTTAAATATAGTAGGAACAATCTTTATCTTACACTTGAAAATCAAAAAACTAAATTAAATGCACATAGTAAAATTGCTTTTTCATCAAAACCCGGTTATGGATTAATTTTTCATTTGGATGATAAAAATAAACCGACTGGATATACACAATATCATAGTAAAATTGGATTAGTCTCAAGCAAATTTTTAGGCAAACCAATTGAAAAACTACCCCCTACAAAAGATGAATGGAAAAAATATGTAGGGCTCTATTTTTACAAATATTATTATACAGAATATTATTTTACAGCACTTTTCCTTGATAAGAAAGGATTTTTACAACTTGATAATAGTCGATTATATCCTTTTGATGGATTATCAAATATATTTTATCGCGATTCGGGCATAACAATAGAGTTTGAGAATGACAATAGTTTTTACAACAACAATCTTCTCTATACAAAAATGGATAATCCAGTAGAATTTTACCAAGAGATTTTAGATAAAAACCCCAAACACAGAGCTTTACTTGATTGGGTAATTAGAAGTGTTATATCGTCATTAAAGAAACTTGGTAGAGTTGATGAAGCAAATCAAATCTCAAATATGAACCTAAAAAAATAAATTTTTCAAAATTATACGGAAATTATAAAGTTAATTGTCTTTTTACTCTTTTTGCATTGGTGGGCATCTTTCAGTTCCATAAGAACAATATACACAACAATCCCCTTTCTTTGGTTTGAGAATTGCTCCACAATTTGTACATTGATATATTAATTGACAATAATCTGTTGGCATTTCTTCTTCTTTTTCATAGCTACATTCTGGACAAGTTATAATTGATTTTAGTTTCATGTTTAATAATTAAATTTTATCTTTCTTTAATATATTTCATTTATTTGAGGTTTTTATACAGATTAGCTATACAATAATCAAATATTGGTGTTTTTTTGGCACTTTCGGGCCAATATCCCTTTGGTAATTTTGGATGTTTGATAATTTCTTCATCAGACAAATTTTCTTTTTTCAATTCCTTTAGTGTTCCTAATAATTCATCAAAGTATTTCCTTACATTGATGAGATACTTGCTATCAATTGGCTTTCCATGACCAGGTATAATTGTATTAACTTTCATTTCTTCCCATGATTTAAGAGCTGTCACCCATTTTTCCATATCAGTGTCAGGTTCACCAAAATAAGGATAGACATCTACTTGGATAAGATCACCACTTATAATGATATTTTCTGGTTTATAATGTATTGAAGATGAACATGCTGAGTGTCCTCCAACAACCTGATATATAACTTCTTCATTTTTGCCAAAAATCATTTTACCATCCATCCATTTATTTGGCATGAAAAGTTTGGCTTCACCTATGGATTCTCTGAATCCAAGAAATACATTTGACATATTGTCAATAATCTGTTCAGTAAATTCAGCTTTCACAAATCTTTCTATATTAGCTTTAGCAAACTGTGGTGCTACTACTAGAACATCACTAAATGCGCCCATTGCTAAGAAATGATCAACATGACCATGTGTAAGTATAAGAGTACTTGTTTTTCGTTTAAATTTCTCTTCCATAGCTTTTCTAAAATTAGCAATATTAGTAGTATTTAATCCAGTATCTACAAAAATCAATTCATCATCCAAAGCTATGCATGCTGAATTTGATCCCCAAACATTCTGAAATAAAACAACAGACTTAGATATTTCTTTGTATGACATGCACTAACTTCTGAGTCAAAATATATTAATTATTATAATAGTCTTGATTATTAGAGTGCTATTGATGATTAATAACAGAAAATGGATTAGTAAAATACTAGTGATAATATTTTCATTGATATTTGTTGGTTCAATGATAACAATTTATCTTTTACCCAAAGAAATATCACCAGGCCCATACTTGAATCCGACAGATTGGAAACTTGTTCTCTTTGATGATTTTAATGGTGATACCTTAAATCTAACACATTGGAGTTATAACTATCCAAATGATTGGCCACATGAGGGGCATACTCATAATCATCAAGCTTACATGACAGAAGAAAATGTCCTTATTGAAAATAGCTTTCTTAGATTAATGGGAGAAAATAGGAGACATCTTGATGCACCGGACCCAGAATGGGGATGGGGAAAATTACTACATTATAACTATACTGCAGGTTGTATTCACTCGAGAGGAAAACTCAATTTCACAAGAGGATATATTGAGGGGCGATTCAAAATGCCTGTTTCTCGAGGCTTTTGGCCAGCATTTTGGATGTTAAAAGATGCTGAAGTCGGTTTACCAGAAGTCGATATTATAGAAGTATTAACTCATGCTCCAAATATTCTTTATACAACTGTTCACTATGGCTATTCTTGGTCAGATTATAATTCTTATGGCAAAATGAACTTATATTTACCTGATCTATCCACTGATTTTCATAATTATGGAGTAGAAATATCTGATGAAGCATTGACTTGGTTTTTCGATGGTAAAAGTATAGGAAGAGTTTTCAAAAATGAATATTGGTTGGAACAATGTAAAGATTTGTTTATTATTATTAATTTAGCAATTGGTGGATGGGAATTAGAACCAGATGAAACTACTATATGGCCAGCATATTTTGAATGTGATTGGATAAAAATTTGGCAGTTAAAGGAATAGAAAAAAAACAAAAGATATTAGGAATCAATATACACTATTTCTCATTTTTGAACCTAGCATTGAAATCTAATGAACCCATAAATAGGTAGGTATAAAATAATTTCCTATTATCTTTTGAAATTCCATCTTGATCCATTTCTTTCTCAAATTCATTTTTCAATTTAATTAATTCTTTGTGAAAATTATTGAAAGTCTCAACTAAACGTAATAATTGTTTTGTATTACTTAAAGATAAAGAGACATTATAAATTTCTACATCTGAAGGATCGATTATTAGATTTTCTTCTATGTAGTCCTTTCCTTTTTCATCAACAAGTTTGGTTAAATTATCTAATGCTGATACTACTTCATTAACAATCATGTTTTGAATATTATATGACAATGTTAAATTCTGTCTTATAGCTTGAACAGCTATTTCAAAATTCTCTTTAGATAATATTTGTTTTATTAGGAATCTATATAATTCATCTTCATTTTTATTCTTAAGAGTTTCATATTCTTTTAAAATTGATTCTTCTCTCATTTCCAAAGCTTTCATTTCTTCTTCATATAATTTTTTAACACCAGATGATAATTTGTAGAATTTTCCCCAGCTTGAAGCTGTTTTCTCAGCATCTACATCTATTAATCCTTCTTCAAGTAATTTTTTTGTATATCTTATAATCGTTGTTTCAGGACGACCTAATAATCTTGCTAGATTTTTAAGATTTAAAGAATCATACCAAATAATTGCTGATATTATCCCATATTTTACTTCATCATAAACTACTTCGTTGTATTTTTTTCTTATATCATCCGATATTTTGCTTTCAGGCATTTCTTTTTTCTCCATATTAATAATATATTCCATTTTTAAAAATATTCCGATTTAAAAATAATTCCATGTTGGAATAACTTTATATAGTACTTGGTGCATAATTTCATATAGAAATTAATTCCATGGTGGAATAAATTCATATTTGGAGGAAAAAAAGTGTATCGAATAAAAATATTAGAAAAAAAATGGAAAAATAATCCTGTAAAATTAAGAAAGGAAGTATTAGCAAATGGCGGAATCAAATACATTAATCTCTGGAATAGATGAAAAAAATAGAGAAGTAAGTGAAATTATATACGATTCAAAAAGAAGATTCAAGCATTTTCTATTCTTCTTTTCAGGTCAACAAATATCATTATTAGGTTCATCAATAGTCTCATTTGCAATTATTTGGTGGTTAACAGTTACAACCCAAAGTGAATTAATGTTAGGTATAGCTTCATTAGTTAGTTTGGGTCCTTATATTTTCGTAGCACCTTTTAGCGGAGTATTTGCCGATCGATTCAATAGGAAGATGTTATTGATAATAATTGATGCTTTTCAAGCGTCAGTTACTGTTGTTTTAGCTATTCTCTTCCTAACTAATCACATATCTATTGCTGTGATTATGGTTATGTTAGGTATCAGAGGCGTAGCTCAAGCATTCCATCAACCTATATCAATGTCTGTCACACCCGTCATGGTTCCTAAAAAGCACTTTAGCAGAATTAATGGGCTAGGTTATTTGGTTGGTGGAATTATTAATATTATAGGACCAGCTATTGGAGCAGCTTTGCTAGCTATACCAGGTATTAATATCGGAATGATTCTTTGGGTTGATGTTTTAACATTTGGTATAGCATTAATTCCTTTGTTAATTATAAAGATACCATCAGCTATAACCAGTAAAGAGAAAGAAGAACAAGTAAAGGAATCTTTTGTAGCACAATTTACAGATGGATTTAGAACATTAAAAAGCATCAAAGGTATGGTAGCACTTATTTTTGCTGCTATGGTATTTAATTTCTTTATGTCACCGCTCTTTGGTTTACTGCCTTTATTTGTTAATAAGATTCATGGCGGAACAGAAGTTGAATACGCTATAGTTGTGGGTATGCTTCAGGCAGCTATTGTTATTGGTGGATTAGTAATGTCATTTTTCAAGGGTTTCAAGAAGCCAATTTTATTCTTTATAATCAGTGCAATGATGCAAGTTGTTTTTCAAATTGCTCTTACATTTATTCCGACAGATTTCAATGGACGTTTTTGGACTATAGGAGCATTGCTTTTTGCTTTAATACTGCCAATTTCAATTATAGATGTCAGTTTTATGACCAGTTTACAAATGTTAATCCCAAAAGAAAAATTTGGGCGTGTTATTGGAACAATTATGGCTATTTCTCCAGCAATCAGACCACTTGGGCAATTCCTTTCAGGTGTAATAGCTGAATTTGTAGGAATAAATTGGGTATTAATAGTATCAGGCATATTAGCTGCTACATCTTTATTATCATTTTATTTATTCTCACCAATACGTCGACTAGATAGAACAATTAAAGGCATTATGGAGTCTATAGAGAAAAAACAAGAAGAATCTATGGATCAGATAGAGAAAAAAGATGAGATTAAATTTGAATTAACTTTAAAAGAAAGTAAAAAACCTCCACATTTAAGCACTATAAAATCAGAGAATATAAATAAATCAATTGAGGGCGCTAAATAATCGCAAATGAAAAAGAAGTGAGAAAAAAAACTTCTTTTTCTGATTTTTTCTTTTAATCGCAAATTTTTGAGAATATCATAGACTAGATGAAAATTTTTTAAGGTAACAAAAGATACTCCCACAATAAGAGGGACTTCTAAGAAATGAAGCGAATGGACATACCATCAATATTCATAATATTTTTTGCATTTCTTAATGCATTAGCACTTATTTGGATTTTAGGATATAAAGGTGATTTTAGAAGAACCACTTTGTTTCTATTTTTAGGGTCAATTATCCTCTTTACTGTTACGATGATCTCCTTATGGGAACTTTACGAATATTTGTTATTTGAAAACAAAAGACTAAGAGTTGCTATTGTTGTAATTATGAGAATAGCTGCTTTAGTGGGAAGTGTTTTAGGTGTTATAGCTGTTGCTTATTTCTTTGCTATTGGTAATGGTAAAAATCTCATACTAAATATTAGACAAATATTCATTTTATATGAAACAGGATTTATTATTGGTTGTATTTACACACCATTACTCTATTTAAGTTATACAATTATCACCTTTATTGCTGTTATAAGATTGGGAAGCTACAAGTTTAAATCACAACAATTCTATCGCGTCAGTGATTTTGCTCATACAATTGTTATGGAAGATTATTCACCTAATTTCTCTGAACATTTAAAGGAATGGGCACTTTATATTCCAGGTACTCAGAGTTTTGATTTATTTAAAGAAGTAATTAATAAAAAATATTCAGCAAAAGAAAAATCAAATGATTTACCAGTAATAGCTAAACCATTTGCTGTGATATTTCCTCAAAGTATCAATATTTTTAGAGAATATATTCCAATGTTAAAAAAGAAGAAACAATCATTAGCATTAGAATTAGTGGAAGCTATTAATGAACAAATCAAAGATTCTGAGGTAAATACTGAAGCTATAGAGCTAAAGAAAAAATTAGAACCACAAATAAATAATATCAAACTAGTGAGACCAATTGTAGAGAAAGAGAAAATCATTCCAATTGAAACAATAATAGAGGAAACTAATCTTTCTAAAGAGCAGATTGTTGAGATAAGTAAATATCTTGACCGCGAAGTATACAAAGATGAGCTCATGACAAATATACAATTAATTAGAAAATTACAAAAAGCGCTTTAAAAACTCGTAAATTAATTTTTATATGAAAAATCCAAATAGAGAAATTAGCTGGACTATGTAGAACTACTGAAGATAAAACTTTAACGATCTTAGGGGATATACTTGAAATCGCGCCACAATTAGGTGAATATAAGGAATTTAAAATGATTTTCTTTCCATCAACTGAAATAAACAAATTTGATTCATTTATTGATATTGTTAAAATTAAAAAGGAATTGCAAGCAAAAAAAGATAGTGAAAAACTAATCTGATTTGTTTCAAAAAGTAAATAGTTCAATTGATGAATATATCCAACAAAAATATATTCTAGAAAATAAAGTAATTTATCTATAACAACTATTTCCAGCGATTTGAGAATAATGTCAGCAATTAATATATTATGGTTAGTTTTAGCAAGTATTGTAGCTTATTTGTTAGGATCCATTCCATTTTCTGTTTGGTTGGGGAAATTAGCTACAGGGATTGATCTTCGTGATTATCACAGTCATAATCCAGGAGGATTTAATGCTGTAAGAACTTATGGTCAAAAAATAGGAGTGCCAATAATTTTTCTAGATCAATTTAAGGGAATTTTAACAATAGCACTTGTTGATCATCTCTTCTCTTTATCTTATTTTGAAACTTCATATGAGAAGAATTTCATTCACACTATTGGGTGTATACTTGCTCCTGCAATGTGTATAATAGGACATAATTATTCTATTTGGTTAAAATTTAAAGGTGGTCAAGGTTTAGGAGTTTATATGGGAGTTTTAATGTATATGAATCCCTTACTACTTTTCATCTTCTTTACTCTTTATACAATATTCTATGTTGGATTTAAAATTTCAACAAATCAAGCAGGAGCAATTGTTGTTTTACTATGTTTTCCAATAGCGTTGTTCTTACCATTGGGACCTCCATGGAGTAATATATTACTAGATTGGGTAGTGGTGGGAAAAGGCATTTTTTTCCTCACTCAAGCATTCATTATAATATCAATGGATTTTGCAATGTTAATTAGAAGTTTACATAATTCGATTTTTGAATCTAATATTACTAAAGAACAAGCTTTTAGAAAAAATTAAGGAATTTGGAGTATTTCTCCAAACTTCTTATTTTAATAAAGAAAAATCTACTTCATTAACCATTTCTCATTCCAATTGCCAATGTAACTTAGACAAATAGCTTTTGTTCCTGCATAGACACTCATTATAGGTCCAGCTTCTTTATAATGAATATTCATATCATTAAAATTAGCGTCAATCATTGTATCATAGATTTTTTTGGTAATGTCATTGTGATTTATATGTGTTAAGAAAATATCATCAGTTACACATTCATTCATAATTTTTTTGCAAAAGGTAGTTAATTGCTCGTTAAGGTTTTTTGTTCCTTTGAAGGTACCTAACGGACTTGGCAATCCATCAACAAAGTGAATAGATGGTATAATGTTAAATGTTGAAGCTAAGAGTTTTTTTGCACGGCCAATTCGTCCACCATAGTACAAATATTTCAAATCATTCATGATTACTATTGTTCTTACCCAAGGATTTATTGCTTCAAGATGAGCGAGAATTTCTTTTTTCGTTTTGCCTTTTTTTGTCATCTTTGCAGCCTCGAGAGCTTGAATTCCTGATCCATGCATAATACGTTTAGTGTCAAAAATCGTAATGTCTCTATCACTGTAACCATTATTTGCTATATTTTGAGCAAGTTTAATCGTTCCAGCCATTTCTGATGCTTGAAAAATAGCTATAACTGATGAAGATTTTTTTAGTGCTTCATCGAATGTTTTGTGGAATTCTCTAGGAGTAGGCAATGATGTTGTTGGTAAATCCTCTTTGGTAGACATGGCAATTTGAGAACATAATTCGTCAAGAGAAATAGTACATTTTTCATTATGCCAGATACGGTGAACCTCATCACCAGAAATTATTCGATAAGGAATAGTTAGAATATCATATTCCTCAATTTGATCTTTTGAGAGGTCATTAACACCATCTGTTATAATAGCTGTAAGAGCCACTAATAATAACTCCTTATAGTTGTAATAGTTAGTAATTAAGGGATGTTATCCCAAACTAAATTGGTACCAACCAATCATTAAATGTTGTGATTATAATTTGAAAATGAGTTAAAGGTTATAATCTATCAACTAGTATCTATCCAATAAACACGCCATTCAGAAACTTTGTTCTCACGTATTTTAGCAGTCCAAATGCTCGGGCCATTTAGTTTGGGTTCATTTGAACAAGTAGAATAACCATTAATGATTACAACATTTTCATTTACAAAAATGCTAGTGAAAATATTTTGATAATCAGGATAACTATCGAAGAAATTTCGCCAACCTTTAGTCATTTCAGCTTTACCTTTTGTTATATCGCCAGAATTATCGATAAATGTATGATCATCTGTCATAAGAATTGATAAACCTTCTAAATCTCTTTCATTTATTTTCTCATTAAATGCTAAAGCAATATACATCAAATGAGATGAATTTAGCATTTTTTCGGGCAAATTTATCTTTCCTCCAAAAATTAGTGCTAAATTACAATTGAAAAAGTTATTGCATTAATGAATAAAAAATGAAATTATAATTAGGTAAATATTGATTGAGAAGAAATACTCCTCAATCACAAATTAGAAAAAAAATTAAAGAGTCCAGTAAATACGATAATCGTTATTTTTAATAGGATATATCTTGACTACTTCTTCTTTTTTGGTTGTTGTTTTGGTTGTTGTTTTGGTTTTTGTTTTGGAGTTGGTTTCTTCTTTGACATTAAGATTCACCTCGTTTCAAAAGGATAAATATCCTATTGAGATTAGAAAAAAATTCTAATCAAAGTAATTCCTTCTGTCGTTTTAGTATTTAAACTGTACGCCGAAAGTATTCAATCCCAATAATTTAGTATAAAATAATGGTTTTTTATGTGATTGAGAAGTACTGCTCCTCAATCACAGTTTGGAATAGTTTTAGAAGCCCTTTAGAGAGAAGTTTTTCACGAGGTGAGAAGAAACATTACTGTTATTTCTCTCTTTCTGGTCTTCTATTTTGTTTGTTGTTGTTGAGATTATTACATCTATATTCTCAATTCTATTACAATTAGAATCTTCATTCTAATCAAATATTTACAATCAGTGATTCAAGTATTTAAGCTGTATGCCGAAAGTATTGACTTTAATGAATATTCAAAAAAATTCCCTCAAAAAATTAGCGGTTATCTATAGTGGGTGTTTGAGAAATATTTCTCAAATTTTTGAGAAAGTTTAAGAATTACCGGAATATCATTAAACAGTGGAGATAATGTATCGTTTCAAGAGATTATAGACAAAATTTGCAGTATTAACAATTCTAAGTGTAATGTTTTTTGCAATAATTTCAACTGAAGGAGTAATTAACTCGTATAATAGTTTATCC
>JAEOUJ010000243.1 GCA_016839405.1 Candidatus Gerdarchaeota archaeon
AAGTCTTTGAAATAAAGAAGAAAACTAATTTTCATTTGATGATGGATGGTGGCTGCACAACTTCTGAGGATGTTATTAAAATTCTAGATTTGGGGATTGATCAAGCAATTATAGGAACAGAAACATTGGATTCATTAGCTGAATTAGAAAAAATAGTTGATTTGATTGATAAAAATAAAATTATTTTAAGCATTGATTTTAAAGGTGGAAAAATTATAACAAAAAATCAAGATATTATCAGATTATCTATTTCGGAATTAATTGAAATAATTGATTCTTATTCCCTAGAAGCAATAATTGTATTAGAATTACAAAAAGTTGGCAGCCAATCAGGACCATTGAATAATAGTCTACTAGAAATTATGAAGCAAGAACCTAAGACTAAAATTTTTGCAGGTGGGGGTGTAAGAAATTTACAAGATTTATTTCTATTGCAACAACATGGTGTTTCTGGAGCATTAATAGCTACTGCATTTCATAAAGGATTAATTACCAAAGAAGATTTAATCCTTATAGATTAATATTTGTCAGCTGGATATTGAATTTCCTCTTCTGGTAATTTTAAAACAATTTTTCTTTCATTAATAATTGAACCAATTCTATAAGCATTTTTACCATATTTTTTACAAATTTCAAGAATTGTATTACATTCTGATTCTGGTGCTATAATACAAAAACCAATACCCATATTGAATGTTTTATACATTTCATTAGGAGAAACTTTACCTAATTTTTGAATTAATTTGAAAATTTTATGAGGATCGGGCAAATTATCGAGAACAACTCCAACCTCTTCTTTTGCCTGACGTAACAAACGAGCTAACTTAAGAAATGCTCCACCAGTAATGTTAGCTAATCCATGAATTTCTGCTTCTTTTAGAATTTCTAATACCTCTTGAACATATATTAAAGTAGGTCGGATTAATTCTTCACCTATATGTAAGCCATCAATTCTATCATCGATAGTATGTTTATCAAGTAAAACTTTCCGTGCAAGAGAAAAACCATTTGAATGCAATCCATTACTCTCAATACCAATAATTATATCACCAGGAATGATTTTATCTCCTAAAATAACTTTATCTTTATCAACTATACCTATTGCAGTTCCAGATAAATCAAAACCTTTACCATTATAACTTTTAATAATATCAGGTAGACTAGCTGTCTCACCACCAATAATAGCTATTTTAGATTGGATAGCACCAGCTACTAAGCCTTTAGCTATTTCAGCAGCCATTTTTTTGTTTGGTTGTTCAATAGCATAATAATCAACAAAAATTAGGGGTTCAGCTCCAACACAAATCAAATCATTAACATTCATTGCTATACAGTCAATGCCTACTGTATCAAATTTCTCTAACATTTCAGCAACTAAAACTTTTGAACCAACGCCATCAACTGTTACAACTAAATATTTGTCAAGAATACCAATATCCACAATTCCACCATAATGTGATATAGCTGGAAGAAATTTAGCCTTAGGATTTAAGTTAAAGGTTTTTTGTAATAATTTCCACATTTCATCAATCCCTTCAGCTTCTTCATAAATATCAACACCTGAATCCTTATAGGTTACACTTTTTTCTTTCATTTTAAACACCATTATGCTTGAATTTTGCTTCTGTTGATTTTCAAATAACCTTATTATGTGAATTTGAATTCGAATAAATCTTAAGTATTTCTAATAATTCACAGATTATTTTGGTTTGTTTTCAAGACTGTTGATGAAATTATAAATGGAACAAAATAATTGGTCTTTATCAGGACCAACTGTAACAATATGTTGAGAATTAGGTAGTAATTCCACTTGAATAATATCTGCAGCTATGAGTTTCAATAAAATTTTATATCCATTAGGATCAATTCGATCATCTTTTTCACCTTGGATAATTAATGTCGGTATTGTTATTTTTTGCAAAACTTTTCTCTTAGTAAATTTTAAGAGTTTAATTAATTCATGTGTTGCATTCATTGGATAAACTAAATAACTGATTAGATTGTTGTTTTTGAAAAATTGTTCAGAATCCGGACTTTTTGATAAATATGGTTTAAATAACTTTAATACAGGTAACATGAATGCTATATAATTTAAGACACGTGGTTTAATTTTCAGAAAGGCACTTATTAAAATTACTCCTTTAATTTTGTTTTTAAATTCAGCTGCTAATCTACTTGCTAAGAATGCCCCCATTGAAAATCCTATTACAAAATCACAACCATTAATAGATTCAAATTTCTCTTTTGTAGCTTGCCACCAATCAATCCATTTCTTTTTTTGCAAATCAGCAGGATCGGTACCATGCCCTGGTAAAAGAACTGAATAAATATCAAATCCTTTAGAATGAAGATAATCACCAATTGGTCGCACTTCTGTTGGGCATGCTGTAAAACCATGAATGAGTAATACTTTTAATCCTTTTCCTTCGAGTCTAAATGGTTCTGCACCTGGAATTATAGGATATTTAATATCAGACATTCTAATCCTATAATTGGATAATGGTTTTTATTTATTTATAATTCGGATGAATTTTCTTTTGATTCAATTGTAGAACCTAGTTGCTTAAAAGAAGGATTGATAATTGTAACTTTATTAGTTCGACCCCATCGTTCTCTTTTAAGTACTTTTTTCTCCTCAAGTTTAGCTAAAATTTGAGAAACCTTTGATTTTGAATAACC
>JAEOUJ010000244.1 GCA_016839405.1 Candidatus Gerdarchaeota archaeon
ATTATATATTCCTAAAAATCTTAAATTTTGTAATAATTCATCAACATTCCTAGCTATTGCTCCAAATTTCATCTCACAATAATCACAATCATTCCCACAATAACCAATATTGCCCGATTTAGTAATTGAAAGCCCTCCTGTGTAAATAAAACATTATTATTACAATATTACATGTTATTATAAAATGTAATGGCAAGAGAATTTTTATATCAACTCAATAATATTGGCAATAGATTTCTACTGTTAATTATTAGTTTGTGGGAAAAATATGTTTGAAGGTGAAAAAGTAAGAATTCGTTCATTGGAGTTATCTGATTGTGATTATATTTGGGAGCATTTTAACAATTTAGAATTGAGACACTATATGGGTAAAGCAATGCCAATGTCTAGAGAAGAAACAAAGAAATTTATAGAACAATCATGGGAAAATCGAAAAAATGGTTTTCAATACCTGTTTGCCTTTGACGATAAAAAGACAAATCAATTTCTTGGCTGTGTTAATTTAGTTGTAAGAAATAAAATCAGTAATTCAGCTGATCTCGGAATTTGGATTTATGAAGGAAAATACCGGGATAAGGGTTATGGAACAGATGCTATGAAGGTTATCTTATCCTTTGGTTTTGATTATCTAAACTTACATCGAATTGAGCTTGAAGTATATCCAACAAACACTCGAGCGATGAGAGTTTATGAGAAAATTGGTTTCAAAAAAGTTGGTCAGAAAAGAGAATCTCGTTTTATGAATGGTGAGTACAAAGATTCAGTAGTTATGGATATTTTAAGATCTGAGTGGATCAATAAAACCGATTGATAATAAAAGAAAAAGAAATGAAAAAGCATCTTAAAAGATGCTTAAATATAAGTACTTACCAAATACCAATTCCAAACAATATTCCAATTACAATTGCTGGTACAATAATAAATAGGAATATACCAAGGTAACCAGTAATTAAAGCAAAAGTTCCTAAAGTATTACTACCTTTACTATTAGATGAATGACCCATAATAACAGCTACAATATTCCCAATAATAGGTAAAACACCAATACAACCTAGAATCCCTAATATAAGACCAATCATCCCAACTGTTTCATTGTCTTTCATACCAGTAGTAGTTGTAGTTGGTTGTTGAGTTGGTTGAGCACCATAAGCAATCGTTTCTGGTTGAATTTTGACTGGTTTTACAGGTTGGCTTTCAATTGCTGCACCACAATTTCCACAAAAAGTTGCACTAGGTTCAACTTGTATTCCACAATAAGGACAGTATTTTGTTTGATTACTCATTTTAGTTCTAAAGAAAAATATAGCTATCATATATTTAATAATATCCAATATAATTGGCAAATAATTAATGAGTCAATCAGTTTTATAATTAAATTGAGTAAAAAAATACACGTAAAAACCTAATTTTTCAGTTATGAAAAACCAGTTTTTTAGTTTTACCTCAAGTGAAGGATTTTAATAATAAAAAAATGCAATTTATATTAGGAATAATTGATATATTCTCATCTTGGTGAGGGATGAAACCTGAAATGGTCGGAGTTTAGGAAAAAATATCCAGAAGATATCTTTACGAGAGCTAAAAAAATCTGTGAAGAACAATATGCTTTTAAATCTAGCCAAATCACACTTGCTGGAAAATCTTGCCGATTATGCTATGAAAAAGAAGGAAAATATTGTTTTCCTTGTGAAGAAGTTAGAATGGAATATAGAAAGAAATTCGGAACATCATTGGATATTCTTAGTGTTTAATTTGTTTCGATAGATGGGGCATGTCATGCAATGAGGTCCTCCCCCACCTTTTACTAATTCATTACCTTCAATAGTAATTACTTCCACACCTTTTTTTTCAAGTTCATTGATAATTCGTTTATTCCAATCATAAGAAATTATTTTTCCTGGTGCTAATGCAAATAAATTTGGACCAAACATTTTTGCTTCCTCTTTAGTGATTGGAATAATTTCGATTTTCTTCTCTTCTAAATACTTTACAAAATTCATCTCAAATTTTGTATTTTTTGAAAAAATTATGGAGTTCTTTTCTGAAACTGAATCTTTGTGAATAACACATAGATTAGAATCTACAACCATGTATGCTCCATCCAAGTGAACTCTATAATCAGCAAGAGGAACCATTATGAAGGCAGATAAGTCATCTGTTAAAACATCTTTTAGTTGAATAGTTCCTTTAAAATTCGATCGTGGTCCAAAACCTACTGATAATATGCCTTCATCTAGATAAACTAAATCTCCCCCTTCTAAATATCCTGGTTCAGTTATTTCACAAGCAAAATCAATAGATGATTTAAGTGCGTTTTTTACTTGGTAAGGTTCTTTAGATCTGCTAGGTATGGCCATATTCATAATGACAAGACCTTTTGAGGTAACAGAAATTATATCACGTATGAATAACATATTTGGTTGTTCGTGCTGTTTTAGAAGTTCATTTAGAAAAACAACTTTAACTCCTTCAGCTTTTAAAATAGAAATAAAATCATCATACTCATCTTGCATTTTAGATAAATTAGGAACACCTCGAAATCTATATTTTTTTAGTGTTTTTTTTGAAACAAGGTTAATTTCCAAATTAGGCCTATACATAAAAATTGATTTTAATTTACCAATTTCATTTATAATTTGATATTTCATTTTCTTCATTGAAACCTATTAATTTTCTAGATAAATTATGAAGTAACTAAATTAGTAATTTTATGTTAATGAAAAAAGAAAAAAGAGAAATAAATCTCTTGAATATTTAATCAAGTACTCAGTTCTGCTTCGCTTTTTTCTTCCGGTTTTTGTTCAATAGGTTCAACAAACATCACAGGTTCTACATCATAGATAATACCACGTGATCTTAAGGGGTCTAAATGGTCTACCTTTCGTCCACTAGTTAGCATATTTGCATAAACAAGGAACCATTCTGGTGTACCAATGAATCTTCCAAGTTCCCATAATCTAATCAAACCTTCCCAAAGTAAGTAGATTATTACTGCTAATAATAAAGACCATAGGAAAGTCGCTGGATAGTAAGCTTTGAAATCAGGTGTACCAGGTATCTTTGATAAAATCCAAGCTGGTAAGAAGATTAATGATTGAAACATATAAACTGTTAAAGCAATTGTACCCCATCTTCTAAACCAACGTGATCTTTTCAACCATTTTTCTGCTTTTAATTTAGGATTGAATTCTACACGTTGTAATAAGAATAATAATGCAGCAAGCTCCAATCCAGTATTAGCAAATGCAAACCATGTCGGATGAACATGTGAGAATACAAGAACCTCAAAAATAGGTTTTCCTAAAGCAATTATATCTACTAGACCAAACCATGCTCCACCAAATAAGAAAAGACCTAAACTAGTCCAATAACCTACCTTGAACATTTGTTTTGGTGGTTTGTCTTGAATCAAAAGATAACCAATTATCATACCAACAAAAGATGATGATAACATTGGGAAAATCGGTGATTCTCTACCAGCGATTTGTATTATTATATATTGCAGAAAAGGATGAACATCTGTAGGATCAGATGGATTAAATTGTGTTATATCTATTGAACCAGTTCCATCTAAAACTAGAGAAAAGCCTTTTTGGATGCCTGAAGATGTTATGATAATAACAAAAGCAGTTATTCCAAGAATGAGTACATTTCTTAATACTTTTTGCATGTTATTTTTTCTAGTAAAGAAGAAGAAAATGATGCTAGCAAAAAATATTCCAACAGCGATATTTTGTAGTACTTCACTGAAGTAAACAAAACTACGAGCAACACTCAAATTTATTGTACCTGTTCTGAATAAGGTATCAAGAATGCCCCAGGGATTAAGGAAGGCGTTATATAATGCTCCAAGACCCCAAAGTATTGCTGCAAAAATTATTTGCTTAATTAATATCTTATATGGTTCAGTTCCATTCTTATATGATCTTCCCATAGCATAAAAATGAACCACAGCAGAGATCATTATAAAGAAACCACGCCAATGCCCAAAAATGAAAAATATGAATGCAAAAGGATATTCCCATGTTAATGTGCTCAAATCACCAGTTCCGAAAAATTCCCATGACACAAAAAATGCATGAAAAATTGTCATACCAAAGACTGCTATTCCTCTAGCAAAGTCTAAAGAAGTAATTCGTTTCATAAGCGTGTTTTATAGCTAAAGAATTTATAATATTTATGTGTGATTACAAAGATTGACTATTTTCAAATATTCCCTCTGGTGGATTGCTAATTAGTTCTTCTTTAAAGCTTATCCATTGAACATCTTTTTTCATTAGTGAACTATTGAATTTAGTTGATTTTATGTTTGATACTAATTCTTGTATTTTAACAAAAAGCCATTCTAATGAACCAACAAATTTTGTATTATAAAGTATGTAAATTACTAGTTCATAAAATAATAGCACAAAAGCAATTATTAGAATAATCCACCAAATACTATCAACTGATTGCTCTTGCATAAAATTCATTGTTGTTATGCCAGTGTCATAGAAGAAGACTTTCAATAAAGCTCTTGGTAAAATCTCTAAAATTTGCAGCGAATAAAGTGTTAAAGATAATGAAGACCATCTTCTAAAGTACTTATAAATTAGCTTATTAGCATATTTATCTCCCTTACCTCTAAATTCAACTATTCGTAATAATAGCATAATCAGACATATTTGACCACCCAGTCTTACCAAATAAGTAGAAACCGCTGGGGGTTCTTCTATAATTGAGAAAGGTAGTGTTGTATCAATGAATGGAATTCTCGGATCAATTTTAAAATTAGTTATGAAGCTAACCATAACTAAAATTCCTCCAATGATAAATAATCCAACACCCCCAAGGCTAAACCATGTCAATGTTTTTTGTTTTGGTTTTGGGCTTCCTAGAAAAATACCTATCATTGCCCCAATGAATGCGCTAGTTAAATAAGGGAACAAAGGACTTTTAGGTCCTGCGAGTATATTCAAAAACCATACACCAGCAGAACGATTTGCACTAACAAAATAAATATCTGGCCAACTTCTACCAGTAACTTCTGTCCAGAAATCAGCATTAGCAATAAAATGATTTAGTATTGGAGTTATTACAAGAATAAATACTGTTAAACCAGTATAAATTAATAGATTGCGTTTTGTTTTTTCATATCCTTTATCCCGATAGAGAAGATATTGAATAAATCCATTGATAACTAAACATAAACCAATTATCTGTAATGTTTGTATCCAAAAATTTTCTCCTCTAAAAGCAGAAAAAGTATTCCACTCGCCTGTCCTTAACGCATGACCAAAATAACCAAAATAACCAAATCCTTCAACTAAATATCCCATTGCTACAACAATTAATCCACCAATTGTATTCTTCAAAAGTAATTTCTTTAAATCTATATTTCTAAAAGCTTTATTTGTAAAAGTATAGGAATTAACAATAGCTGAGATAAATAGGAAGAAACCATGCCATGTACCAAAATAGCCTAATATAACAATTAAAATCCATACATAAAATGGGAAACCTTCGCCACTTTGAAGCCTTTCAAATAAGAAGCCTGAATCATACATTTTGTAACTAATATGAACCAATGTCACACCAAAAATAGCAATACCTCTAAGAATATCTAAAGTTACAATCCTTTTTTGAGGTTCTTGACTAGTTTCTGATACGGACACTGTAATCTATCTTATCAATAAATTGTACAATTAAAATCTTTGTATTTGAATATTTAATTAGTTAAAAAAAGAGGAAAGTTAATTGAAAATCATTTGTTTTCAATTTTCACATTCCTAATAACATCCAATAATTTGTAACCCATATGAAAGTAATTCCTAGGAAAGTCAGAATATTGTAAATAAATCTATCTAGAGTATTCCAGTAAGGTTTATTTCCTTTATTACCAGTTCCTCGCCAAGAAAGAATACTAAACAGAACCATTAATGCAAGGAAGATGATAACTAAGATTGGAAAAGTCATTAAACCTTTAATTCCAGCAATTGTATGTGCTTTTAATAGAACTATTTGATTTGAAACTCGATATGTTAATCCTATAATTAATGTAGCACAAGTAACAAGTCCAAATGGGAATAATTTAGGAATTATTTCCTGAATGTTTTCCATTTTCTTAGTTTTTCTATATCTAATAATTGCTTCAATAATCCACCAAATACTAGCTAGAATGAATAATGATCCAATAGGGATAGTAATGTAATAAACAATTCTAGTATCATCATAAATTGGATGTAATTTTTCCAGTGCTGTAGCAGCGCCTAATAAATTAGAATACACATGACTAACTCGATCAAATGCATTTCTAATAAAAGCAATTCTAAAATCATATGTACCTGTAGCTTCAACGAAGTAATCTTTTTCAACTTGTACAAAATCCAAATCTATATCCTTTATTCTAATATAACCATTATTTACCTCAATATCTATTGAATAATAATCTAGAAAATCGAATGGAGTATAAGTAATTGTTGTATTATCCCAAGGTATTGTTATTTCTTTGGTAGTATAAAACCGTCTAGTTGAAAGATAAGTTCCTTCAAAAAATTCTAGATTTTTATCATAATCTTCTATCGGATTTATTTCTCTTCCTGGAAACGGAAAGAAAGTATCAACAAAAGCCCCAAAGAATTCGTCATTAGCAAATATACCATAAACACTATTATAAGAAATGAAAAACCCAAAATCCTCTTCTGGAAATAATGCCATTGTACTATGAAATTCGGGCACATTTCCTCCATGTCCTATAATATGTACATCATTTATATCCATTTCATACAATCCAAAACCAATACTTTGCAAATTTGGGTGTGGAATAAATTGATCATCAAACATCATTTGAACTGTATCATTTTGTAATATTTGCGTTCCATTAAAATGTCCATTATCCATTAAAGCTAACATTATATGTGAAATATCTAAAGCAGTAGAACTACATGCTCCAGCTGGACCAATTTTCATTAAATAAAAATCAGTTTCAGAACCATCTAAATTATAACTTGCAGACATATTATTTTGTAATTCAATTGGTACAGGTTGATCAAAGGTTGAATGATTCATGCCCAATGGTTGGAAGATATTCGTTTCAACATACTCATTAAACTCAATACCAGACATAAGTTCAACAATATATCCTGCTAGTGTTAAACCATAATTTGAATAGCTAGGAATAATACCAGGTGGAGAAAATCTATCTGGTATTCCTGTTCTGCATATTTCTTCTAATGGTGGTAAATCATCTGGCGATAAAACTAATTGTATAAAAGATGCTTCCTCAAAACCAGCGGTATTAGTTAACAAATGTCTTAGTGTTATTGGATCATGAAAAGTATCTGGTATTTGAAAAGTAGTTAAATATTCATTAATATCTGTATCTAAGTTCAATATACCTTCTTCAACTAATTGAAGAACTGCAATTGCTGTAAATGTTTTTGAAATTGAACCTACTCTAAAAATAGATTCATTAGGATCCACCAATTCTTTAGTGCTTATATTACTATAACCAAAACCTTTTGTTAAAACAAGTTCATTATTTTGTATAAAAGAAAAGGTAATACCTGCTAAACCCCATGTTGAATTTTGGTAATCAAAAATTGTATCAAGAAAATCTTCTAATTCTGATAAAGTAGGAACAGTTTTAGTAGTACAAGTAAAAGATTTTTGATTATAAATGCTAGTAAAAGCATTACTAGGCAATACTTTTGATGTCATTGAAAAATTATTATTTCCTACTAAAACCAAACAAACTAGAATTATCAAGAAAAAAGAAATTCCTTGATTATAGTGAAATCTCAAATATTTACTAATAGTTGGTTTCATAGATTTATACCCCAATAGTTACAAGCTAATTTTTTTAAATACCCCACTTAAACAATAATATCTCAAATTATATTTTAAATGTAATTAATGTTTTCGATTATATTAAACTAATTATTATTAAATAACTTGAAAAATTTATTAAGATGCTTTTATAAAATAAAATCATTATGAAATATCGAAAAATGGGAACATTAGGATGGGAAGTCTCTGCTTTAGGTTTTGGTTTAATGCGTTTACCAACTCGAAGAAAATCAATGCTAAGCAGAGTGAATTTCAATGAAGCAATTAAGATAATACGCAGTGGAATAGATCAAGGTATCAATTATCTGGATACAGCTTTAGTTTACAATCTTGGTGGAAGTGAAAAGGTATTAGCACAAGCACTTCAAGATGGTTATCGAGAGAAAGTTTACATTGCAAATAAATCACCACTTTATTTCATCCGAAAATCCGATGATTTTGATAAGTACTTGAAAAGACAACTGGATAGAGTTCAAACAGATTATTTTGATGTGTATTTATTCCATGGATTAAGTCGAAATAGGTTTGATCAAGTTATTAAATTAAATTTAATAGATAAAATGGTGGAAGCAAAAGAAGAGGGGTTGATTAAACATATTGGATTCTCTTTTCATGATACTTTCCTAGTTTTTAAGGAGATATTAGAGTATTTTGATTGGGAAGTTGTTCAAATACAATATAATTATATGGATACAGGCATGCAGGCAACCACTGAAGGTTTGAAATTAGCTCATGAGAAAGGCATGGCGACAGTTATTATGGAGCCACTTAAAGGTGGTCTTTTAGCTAATCCCCCAAAAGAAGCAATTGATATTATGTTACAGACAAAAAGCCATCGCACTCCAGTTGATTGGGCTTTACAATTTCTATGGAATTTGCCTGAGGTTTCAACTGTTATTAGTGGCATGAGTTCACAAAAAATGGTTGATGAAAATTGTAGAAGTGCAGATAGATCAGGTATCAATTCATTGTCAATTGAAGATCTTGAAGTAATTAACCAACTTACGGAAGCATTTAGAAAACAAATAATTATTCCATGCACATATTGCCAATACTGCATGCCTTGTCAATTTGGAGTAAATATACCAGAGAATTTTGCTTATTTGAATTATTTTAGTCATGAACGCGGTTTTAAGAGATGGCGTGTTAAACGTAGGTATAAACAAATGATTTCAAATGCGAAACGAGTAAATATTGAAACTCCTAATGGAAATGCGTCATTATGTACAAGATGCATGGAATGTGTTGATAAATGTCCACAAGAAATTATGATCCCAGATGAATTAGAGAAAGTCCATGCAATTTTAGGTAATAAAAAGGAAATTTCAGATTATTATTGAAATCAATTATTATTGTACTGGATTGCACAATGATAGATATGTAAAAAATTAGAAGAGTGCTGTTTTCTGTGTTTTTAATTCACCTAAATTAATCCATTGAACCTTATTCATTAGAACATCTGCATCTATTCTTCTTTTTTCAGTTTTGAATAATAATTGTTGAATCTTTAAAATCATCCATTCAAAAGTGCCAATATAATAAATTTTAGACCATAATTTTTGCAGATAATAGAAACACATAACAGAGAAAATACCAACAAAAAGTAATAATAATTCAGAACCTTGTGGAATAATATTTTCTTCAAGGAAATTAATCCCAGTGAAAGGTCGGAAAATAATTGTTAATAACCATCTTGGGAATAATTCAAAAATTTGTATAATATAAACTGTTAATGAAATAACCCCCCAAAACCTTAAGAATTTGATTATCGGCCTATTTGCAAATATTTCTCCTCGACCTCTAAACTCAACAACTCTTACTACTGCAAAAGAAATCATTATCTGTGATCCTAATCGTAATAAGAAAGTTGAGAGTGAAGCAGTCCTTTCCATTATTGTCCATCTATAACCTAATTTAATATTAACGATAGTTAAAATTATTCCAATAATAAATAAAAGAAAACCAGATAATATACCCCATTTTGTTGCTTTTTTAGTTACGTCAGGTTTGGCTAAAGTCATGCCAATCATCACACCTGCAAAAGACGTTATTAAAAATGGAAAATATGGTTGCAATCCAACAACTGTAAAAGATAAAATCCATGTTTGAAAAGCACCAAATTCACTTATGGCATTCTGGAGTGATGTAAGTGTGAGCCCACCTGTTCCTGTACTACTAAAAACTCTAAGCACATATTCTATAATAGATTTTGAACCACCAAAAGGACCAACATAACTAAGGATAATAGAGACAATAAAAATAGCTATTGATAAAGAAATGTAAATTAACATATTTCTTTTGTATTTTGTATGACCATCATTTAAAGTTAGTAAATATAATAGAATTCCATTAATAATCAATGCCATTCCAATCATATGTAATGTTTCTGCTTGGAACAAGCCCAAATAAAGTGGTGAAAAATCAGACCAACTATTGTTTCCCAATATATTTTGTCCTATATATCCATTATAACCAAAAGAAGTATCAAACCATCCAAAAAATATCAGAACTAAACCCGTTATAATTTGCTTAAACATGTTGTTTAGCATATCTCTATTTCTATAAGCTCTTCTTATAGTTACATATGTATTGATAGCTGAAGATAAGAATAAGAAGAAAGCATGCCAAGTTCCAAAGAAAGCTAGTATGCCAAAGAAAATCAACAAAGCAATATGAATATTAGGCACACCACCAGTCATATTTTCCAAATAAGAATAATCATACATTCTCATGAAAACATGGAAAAACACCATACCAATTATAGCCAATCCTCTTCCAAAATCCATTGATGCAATTCGTTTTACTTGTTTTGCTTCTTCAATAGGAGGTGTATCCTCTAATACTCGAGAAGTTATATTTTCTACATCGGAATCTAAAATATGATTTTCTATGGTTGAATCTCCTGTTTTCAAAGGTAACTCACTTACTAGCAAAAGTTTTACTTGATTTTATATTTTTTGTGTGGTAGTAATAAATTTGTATTTTCTATAAAAATGAAATTATCATTTTTCAACAATTTTATCATTAACATCTACTTCTTTTTTACGTAAAACAAAAATATAGAAAATAAATGCTGCCAGAAAAGCTAAACCTGATAATGCGATGGACATTGGAAACATGCTAAAAATTCCAGCATATTTGCCTGTTAACCAATTATCTGCTATTACTCCTAAAATTATAATCCCTAAAATATATCCTACAGTACCAATTGCATTAAATATTCCATAGGCAGTTGCTCTTCTTTCTTCATTTGAGTATGATGTAGTTAATCCATAAAGAATTACATTATAGAGAGGATACATTGGTATACAATTAAAAACTATAAGCAAAACCCATTGATTTGGTAATATAGTCATTAAAACATAGACCATAACAAAATAGCCAGTAAAACATGATAAAATTATTCCCATCATATTTTTTCTTTTTATCCGACCCAGTAGAAAAGAAATAGGAATAGCAAAGATCATCTTTAAAATTATAAAAATTGAGAAATAAACTCCTTTGATACTCATTGCATCAAGAAAATAAATTGTTGAGAAAGCCCAAAATCCCAAACCATTTTGAAATAGAAACGTTAGAATCATTAATCCAATAAAAACAATTGGTACTACTGATATTGATTTTTTTTCAATTGGTTTTTCTATACGAGTTTCTTCATTAATTGGTAAATCTCTTCTAACATTAACAAAGAAAATAATAATCATAGCAACAAAACTAGTAATAGTAGATATTGAAAGTTGAATTGTCATAGAATCAGAAAATGCATCATATATCCAACCTGCAAAAGGGCTGAAAATAGCATATGCAAGACTTACAATCATAGTAAATTTAGCAAAAATCACCTCTTTTGATTTTGTCGTAGATTTAGTCGCTAAAACAAACAAATTAGCTGTTTGAGCTGAACCAATGAGAAAACCAAATAAAATCAACAAAAGGAAAGCAATTGTTCCATTGATGAATATTAAGCTTAGGAACATAAGTGAATAAGCACACATTCCTATAATAACGAATTTTTTAGCACCATATTTATCTGCAAATAATCCCCAAATGGGAGAACCTATAGCACCAAAAATATAGGAAATAATAACAACAAATCCAATAATAAGAAATGAATCCTCTTGGAAAATCTGATTTAACCACAAAGGTGCATATGGTTCATAATTAGAAAATGCTATGCCAAAAAGGAAATAACTAACTAATAATAAAATCTCATTTTTCTCAAAACTCAACCATTCATTTTTTTTCTTTAGTGGTAAATCAAATGATACATCGTTATCAATTTTATCAATGACTGTATCGGTCAATTTGCCAAGTTCACCAATTTAATTTAATTTTTGAATTCTATTACTGACTTATTATTACTCCTAAAATAGCTTCTTGTTAGTCTTATTACTAACCAATTTAATTCTTTTAAAAGATTAATATAGAAAATTAGATTAATTTTTCTTTGATTTATTGGATGAGATTAAATGATAATTTCTGCAGATAATAATGAAATTATATTAAAAATCAAAAAAAATCTATATTCTAAAGAAATATCATATATTTGATAAAGATGAGCGAGATTGAACAAAATAAAAAGAAGATAGCATTTATTTTGGCAAGAATGCCTGGTGGAATAATTGAACGATATGATTTGTATTTAGTATCTGGATTGAGTGAAGAAGCATTTAAAGAAGCATTTAATTCATTATTAGATGAAATTTCTATTAGTAGAGTTACTTTTGATAATCATACTCGGTATACTGATGGATATAAATTAACAAATTTTGGCATTGAACGTTATTCTCTTAGAGTAATTGTTGATAATGCTGCATTACCTGATTATATCCCTCGAGAGGATTCTGAATATGTGAAAGTTATTTCACAAGACACTCAATATGGTGCAACTAGAACGGGTGTTAAATTAGCTCCTTCTAGTTCTAAAGCAGCGAAAGAAAAACGTAGAGGTACTATTTTCATTTGTGCATGTGTAATAAGCTTTATTGTTGTAGGAACATTGATTATTATTTTTGTTCTTTAAAGATGAATTAATTATTTGTAAATATTGCCTATTTTTATTCGTAATAAATAATCCAAAAATGAAATTTTTGTAAGCTTATGTGATCATAGTTTTTTTGGAGTAAAAGACTAGAATACTTAAGCTAATAAAGCAAGTGAAGTAGTTGTTGAAATTGATGAAAAAAATGTATTTTAGTATCTGCAAATCAAAATTGACTTAATCAGCTTAATTTAATCCATTAAATCATAGTTGTTCTTTTAATTTCTTAAGAATTTCAATACCTGGTTCATGTTTTTCGCTTTTTTTTCTCCATTCTTCTAATTTTTTACAAATGAATTCAGAACATTCATGACAAGATTCTAAGTTTCTTTCATCAGAACAGCAGATTAGAATTTCGCAATTAGCAGACCAATGTTTATCTTCTCGATCGCCACGACAACCTTTACAGATTTTTCCTTCTTGCATAAAATCTTGAACAGTTGTTGATTCTGGTCTCCAACCATTTTGTTTAAACCATTTCAGAATTCCTGTTGCAATTTTTTCATCCTCATCGATAAGGTAAATATCGCATTTACTACAGTCTAAACCACAAATAGCAATTGGATTTTCCATTTTGAATCAATATTACAAAAAGCTATTCTATAATTTAAACATTCTTTAGTAATAAATTTTAATTAATTACCATCTTGTTTTGAAGATCTTATTTTTGGATCAATTTTTCTGTTTTTTTTATTGGGAACATCAAATTATAAATTACTAATAAAAATATGAAACATATACCTTCAATAATAAGTGTTAACCAATAACCAACAATTAATGAAGAGATAAAACCTGCTCCTAATGCAAACATGATTAACAAAATACCAATTAATTTTATTGTTTTCAGCTTAGTATTAACTTCATCTATTACATATTTGTATTTAAATTTGCCAAAGAATAATATTTTCAAGAATAACCCAAATATCGCTATTATATATATCGCAGTCAGTTGAACAGAAGTCATTATCAGAATATCAATAAAGCTATCTTTTTTATATTGTAGGAGAATAGCTAGCATAACCATTACTGGTACAGTAGAAAAGAGAAATGGTAATTTAGCTTTAATTTGATCTCTAATATTAATTGGTAATGAAGATGTAATTGTTTCTCCACCACTTTCAACGCTAGTTATTCCTACGAGTATAAAGAAGGTTGAAAAAATAGCTAAAGCGGTTATATAAGGAACCATTGCATGAATTCCGGTAGTACCAATCATCATATCAAAGGCATATGCTAATGCAGTTGAAATGGGAATCATTATTGGTAATATCATATAAGTAATTGTTTGTAGTTCA
>JAEOUJ010000245.1 GCA_016839405.1 Candidatus Gerdarchaeota archaeon
GCTAATTCCTCATCTGATAGATTTATTTCAGCTTCAATTAATTGTTCATTTTCTGAAATAGAAGATTTAGGATTTGAATCATCTGAAAATTCAGGTGACAATTGATTTTTATTTTCAGATGAATTCGACTCTTGCATTAATTAACACCTGGGTATGAGTAATTCTAAATTTATGATGTTTAGTGGTAAGATTTCTAAAAAGCTTCTTATTAGAACAAGAATGGAGGGTTGAAAAAATAAAAAAAAGTGAAATCAATGAAATTGATTTCAACTAATTTATTCCATGAATTTACCGATAAATACTAGAATTCCACCAAGTAGAATTAGCCAGCCAGGTATGCCCCAAACAAGAGCACCAATAATTATTAGAATGATTCCCCAAATGAGCAAATTAAATTCTAATAATCCAAAGAATGTCTTCAAGAAACCAATGATTAGGGCAATACCACACAAAACAAGGAATATAATTGGCCATAAATAACCTGACATAGGTATAAGCCAGCCTAATAATCCAACACCACCAAGATACCAATCAGTAAATAAGGTGATACCAATTAGGCCCAAAATTCCAGACACAATACCTAAGAGTCCTCCAAGTAAAACTGAGAAGAACCCTATCTTTTCTAACTTAACCATTGTTTGTAATAGCTCCGTACAGTTAGTAATAGTTGGAAATCTCCACAATTAGTGTGAAGTAATTTTGCTAAATGAAATAGACTTTTTATATTTTTCTCGCATTAACAGTAAAAGTGTAATGAATCATATGTTATTAATAAAATAGAAAATCTTAAAACAAACATTTAACAAATAAAAAGATTTTAAAATGAAATGATAACCAACTAAAACGCAAAAATGCCGGATTAGCTCAGTGGTAGAGCTCTCGGCTGTTAACCGAGTGGCCACAGGTTCAAATCCTGTATCCGGCGCCACTTCTTTTCTTCAATATTCTTCATCTATTTCATGAAGTATTTCCATAGCGTCTTCTAACCGATTATTAACATAAAATCGAAGTTCATCATAATATTCATCTGATAAAATTCTCGAAACATCTATTGCTGCTTCTTTTAATGCTTTATGAGCCATTAACATTATCTCTTCTCTATCTTTTGCTTCTTCTAATGTTGAATAATTGGGTCCAACAAAAAGAGAGCCATTTTCTAGGTGTCTAACATAGAAGTAATTATAATGTTCACTCATTTTTACCATCTCTTGATTTTATTTTTTTAATTTCAAATATAAAAATTCCTTATTGTATATTTATTTCTTAATATTCATACGGAGCGATATACTTTTTTAGTAGTTTTATTCTTTGATTTTATAGAAATAATTAAAATTTTATTAATAAAAGCTGAAATTTGGAATTGGTTCCATGTCCACAGAAGTTGTTCAATCAACATCATATACCACAAGAGAACAAGAAATCCTCGAAACCTTGAAACTTGTCGAAGGATCTAATTTATGGGCTATCACTTTTCGTAGAATGAGAAAAGACCAATTGGGGATGCTTGGATTTGGTATTGTTATGTTTCTTATTATAGTAGGTATAGTAGCTTTTATTCTACTTCAATATGATAAGTGGTTTGGTTTAGCAAATCCAGCAGGTGATCCTTGGGATTTACATAATTATTATATTGAATTGTGGATTCCTGGAACTGATAAGTATATTCGATTAATTGCTCATCCAAAACATATCATAGTTGGTGATGAAGGCTTACCGCCAAATTTTCAATATCCTTTCGGAACTGATTTACTTGGACACGATATATTCTCTAGAATGGTTTTTGGTACACCATTATCACTTGTTTTGGGAATTAGTGGTCAATTAGCAACAACTGTTATTGGAATGGTTGTTGGAGCAATTTCAGGTTTTTATGGTGGTTTATTTGATGATATTATTCAACGAATAAATGAAGTAATAATTGGTCTCCCAGATTTTATTCTTTTTATCTTTGCTGTGGCACTATTTCGTAATTTTGAAATGCCATTTGAAGGTGGATATTATATCATTGTACTTACTATTCTATCTCTGATTAGTTGGGGTGGTACAAGTCTAATTGTTCGTAGTACAGTACTAAGTTTGAAAGAATCTGAATTTATACAAGCAGAGAGATCCCTTGGAGCAAAAGATAGAAGAATTATCTTTCGACATATAATTCCAAATTCATTATCGCCAATTATAATTATCACAACACTTGGTATTGCTGGTACAATTATGAGTATAACTGGCTTGGCATTTTTTGGTTTTGGTGATCCAACAGCAGTTTCATGGGGTGATGATTTAGCGAAATATAGAGATCAATTGCTAACCCATTGGTGGATGCCAACTTGGCCAGCTATGATGGTTTTTATAACTATGTTGGGATTCAACTTGATGGGGGATGCTCTTAGAGACGCATTAGATCCAAAATTAAAGAGATAAATATCTTTAATTTTATCTAATATGTATTACATGAGAATTATTTGATAACTTTATGACATCATTTTTTGATTTTGGCGTAATATTAATTTGATTTATTTTCGCACAGAAAGCTATATCCTTTTCAAATTCTAATTTCAAAAGCTTCTGACCATGTTTTGTTTTGGATAATATTTCTTCTATAGAATTTTTATTCATTAATTTCTCTAGATAATTAATTTCATTTTGAATTTCATCATCCAATTTTATTCCTTTATTATTAAACTCTCTAGCAATTATAAGTGAACCTACTTGATCTTCTGTGATTTCAGAATCAATAATTGAACCTTCTGTGAATGCTGGAATAATTACTACCTTCAAATCATCGTTATTTGTTAAGACAAAATCAATGACGTGAGCAGCTATTGCCTGAGCGTTTATTATTGATCCAATAAGTATTAAATTTGAACCAATAGCTTCAATAACCCTTCTAGCACCTGTAGATGATGTAAATGAAGCTGAAGATTTTTTGAAATGTTTAATTAGAGAAATCTCGGTGGGACTATTGCCAAAATCAAATTTTTCAAGCTTTAGACATTCTCTTTCACCCATAAGTAAAGTGTCCAATTCTTGACTAGCAATACGAGCATCTTCTACTTCTTTAGCAATATAAAAATCTTTGATCCCTTTTTTCATTGCTACAGGAATAGTTGTACTTGCACGTAAAACATCAACAATAATTGCTATCCCATTTGAAGATGCTGCAAGGAGTGAACCTTTTTCATTACCTAATAAATTGATGTCCAAGTTAATTTCACTAATATTAAAAAAATAAAATCGCTTTTTAAGAACTAGTACGTATATAGATTTAATCTTGTTTTCATATAGAATCGAAAAAATGAAAAAGGGTAAATTAAATGTAATCTCAGATAAGATAATAATAAAAATTAAACCAATAGATTAACGAATAACAAATTATGAATTTAATTTGTAAATAATATTGAACAAATTATTAAATCATTAATTGAAAACTCTTGAATTGAAAAATGATTGCCAAGGAGTAAAGGAAATGGTTTCTAAGAAAGACATTAAACAAATGCTTTTAGATAAAAAGGATGATGAAGTACTCGAGTTGATATTAAAAGAAAAAGAACAAGTTTTGAAATTTTTATTAGAAATAGCTGATACAGATAAAAAATGGGAATTTAGAAGAGATGCAGTAAAAATCCTTGGTAAAGGGAAAGTAGAGGAAAGTATTGAATTATTACAGAATATTTTACTTAAAGATCATTTAACAGTTATGAGAAGAAATGCAGCAAAATCATTAGGATTGATTTGTAATCCAATTGGTATTCCACCATTACTTGAAGCTTTAGTCACTACAAAAGACCCTGCAATTATTATTGAAGTAGCAAATGCTTTAGGTTGCATGAAAGCTGTAGAAGGATTAGATCCGTTAATAAATATGTTACAAGAACATGAGGATGGGGAAGTTAGAGAGCATATAGCTGAAGCATTAGGCAAAATTGGAGATAAGAGAGCAATAGATGTTTTATTAACAACTTTAAAAAATGATAAAGAGGATTGGGTCAGAGGTCAAGCAGCTGAAGCACTTGGATTAATTGGTGAAGATAAGGTTATACAAGATCTTATTGATTGTTTGGAAAATGATAGAGGAATGGGAGTTTCTATGAAAACAGCTACAGCACTTGGGAGATTAAAAAATCCTCTTGCAGTTGAACCACTAATTAATTTCATAAAAAAAGAAGAAAATGTAGATAATAGAAGAGCAGCAGCTTATGCTCTAGGAGAAATAGGTGATAAACGAGCAACAGAATTATTTTTAGAATTATTAGAAAATGATGAGGATGAAACTGTTCGTTATTGGTCTTGCTTATCTTTAGGAATTATGAAGTATAAAAGAGCTATAAATCCCCTATTATTGACAATTAAAACAGATCCGAGTTTTCGTGTAAGAAAAACAGCAGTCTTTGCTATTAGTCAACTTGAACCCAAAACAAAAAAAGCTATGAAAGAGATTCATGAAGCAATGGAAAATGAATCAGATGAAGAAGTAAAAGAAAAAATGCATGAGCTATTAATGAAAATTGCTCTTGAGTTTGGATTAAAAACTGAAAATGAAATTAAAAAAGAATTAGGATTATAAGAAAATAATTACTTTAAATTGATTAACACGAGAAAGAATATTTGTAGCTCATCGAATTTTCTATTATAATGAGATTATTAGTAATAGATAAAAACCAATTTTATTATTAAACGAAATATGACTATTCAAGAGCTATTTATTACTTCAGTAGGTATAGATGTAGGAACTACTACATCTCACATGGTTTTTTCAAAATTACATCTAGTTAAACAAATGAGTCGAACATCAAAAAAATTTGAAATTGTAAATAGAGAAATTTTATATCGTGGAAATATATACATCACACCTTTAATTGATCGTGAAACCATTAATTTCCCTGAGCTTTCAAAGATATTTCAAATAGAATTTGAAAAAGCAGGTATTATAAAAGAAAATATTGATACAGGAGCAGTTATAGTTACTGGTGAAACTGCTAAAAAGAAGAATGCTGAAAAAATTGTTAGTCTTTTAGCTGCAGAAGCAGGAAAATTTGTAGCTGCAACTGCTGGTCCTAATTTTGAATCTGTAATATCAGCTATGGGTTCTGGTGCAGTAACTCGAGCAAAGGAATTAAAGAAAACAATTATGAATATAGATACTGGTGGAGGAACTTCAAATATTGCTGTAATTTCTCCAGAAGGAGATATTATTGATACTGCTTGTATTAATGTTGGCGGCAGACTTTTAGTAACTAATGGCTCTGAAAATATTTTAGAAAAATTCGAAGATGCAGCAAAAATAGCTGCTGATGATTTAGGTATAAATTTGGAAATTGGCAAACCAATCACAAAAGAGGATAAAACTCTAATTTCAAAACGATTAGTTCAAGCATTAATTGAAGTTATTACAAAACAAGAGAATATTTCCAAAGTTGCTATGAAATTAATGATGACTCCTCTATTAACATTTGATGGTAAAGTAGATTATTTCACTTTTTCTGGTGGTGTTGCTGAATACATATATGGCAAAACCAAAGAATATTTTGATGATATTGGTCGAGAAGTTGCTTTTGAAATTAAGAAACAATGTCAAAAAGCAAAATTAAAACTATTAGAACCTCCAGAATTAATAAGAGCAACTGTTATTGGTGCTGGTCAATATTCTCTACAAGTTAGTGGAGCAACAACTTTAGTTACTGATGATAATCAATTTCCAATTCGCAATATTCCTGTAATTGTACCATACTTACCTCAAGAGAATCCAACACCTGAAGAAATTAAATATGCAATAAATATGGCATATAAACGAATCGATTCGAAAGAAGGTGAAATGCCAGTAGCTTTATCATTTCATAAAACAATTGGATTGGCATATGATAGGTTAAAATCTTTTGCGAAAGGAATTGTGTCTGCAGTTCCATCAATTGTTAAAACAAAGATACCTCTAATATTAGTTTTCAATGATGATATAGGTAATAGTGTTGGAAATGTCATGCGCCGTGAGACTGAATTAAAAGAAAATATTATTTCTATAGATGAATTAGGTTTAAGAGAAGGAGACTATATTGATATAGGCGAACCAATGGCAAATAAACAAGTAGTACCTGTTGTTATTAAAACTTTAATTTTCGAAAATTAATTGTAAAGAGTATATAATGTAAACAAATAAAAAGCATTAATAATAATGAATCATTATTTATTAAGAGGTATAGGTAGAGAAATACCAAAAAATCCAATATATAATAAAAATTTCAAAAAAAATTAGGTTTTTAAATTATGTTTACTTAATGATTTGTATACTTTGAAAACACATAGAAACTAAAAGCAAATTTGACTTATTATTGAGGTTGAGATATGAAAGAGAAATTACTAAGTTTAACACAAAAACTAACTGAAGCAGGTTTTCTAATCGAAGGAATTGAAGTTGAATCTCGAGATATGGTTCGTATTAAATTCCAAAAAGTAGATGGTTTAGAGTTAATTGTTAATGGATCTTCTGCCAAAATTGAAGCTGGTAAATGTACTAAAATACAGCTAGCAAAATTAAAAGAGATATTAAAAAAGGATTATACAATTAAAGATAAACTCGAATCTCTAGAAGAAGACATGTTTTCCAAACTACTAAATGCTTCTTAAAATAGAAAATAAAAAGAAATTTAAGAACTTGCCAGTTTTTTTACTGAGCATTTTCCATCATCGCAACTATAACAACTTGTTCCACGGTATTTTTGTGTACAATAGGTTACTTTATTTCTTATTTTACACCAATCAATTATACAATCCAAACAAAAAACAGATTCTTTTTTAGAAATAAATGATTTTTCACTTGATAATTGTTTTTCTCGAGGTTTTGTTAATGACAAGATTTAACCAGTCCTTATGAATAATCCAATTGAATATCGTCGCTAAACTATTTTTTAAGTTATTAACATGCTGAGAATATGGGCGTATTACCTTAGAAAATGGTAATTTTATTTGCTATTACATTGATTATTTTGGCATAATAATCCCCTTACACCCTTATATTTCAATGAGCAATAGACTACTTTTTGTCTAAGATTACACCAAATATACATACAATTACTACAGAAATTTTTATCAAAATCAGATATGGATATAGGAATACTTTTTGCTTTACTTTTATTATCTGTTTCTGTAGCCATAATTTTCCAACCAATTTAATTTTCAATTTTAAACATTTTTTCTGATACGATTTTATTATTTAATCTTCGCATTTACTGAATATTATTTACCTAATCTTTTAAAGACAACTTATTTTGAATAACCAGAATTGAATTTATTATTTCTTAAATTCGCATTTAAAACAATTTTATTCATAAGATAAGTCCAACTCCTATGACGATAGGAAATCTTATTTTGAATTTCAAGTAATTGATTAAGATACAAATAATCATTGAGTTTAAGATTTAATGTTAGGAGGCCAAATAGTAATTTACAGATACTTTCTGATTCATATAAATCTCTATGATCCCAAGAAATATTCATTTCTAAATCCATATCAGCTATATTTTCAGCCCCATCTAGCATAACACTTGTCGATTTAACAACACCATCATTCTTCTCATTTCGATTATAAAGTAATGATGAATACCATTTCCATTTTGTACCTCTAATTGTAATCCACCTAATAGAACTAGATGATATATCGCTTGAGTTTAATTCTTCTAAGAAAATATTTTTGTTAGAAAATTTAGTTTTAAACAATCCAAGAAATTTCCCATAAACATTTATGTTGCCTTTAGCAATTTGTTGGAATTGTTCGCTTTTAGAAAAATTTTTCTTTCCATAGAATAAACGAAGAATGAATTGAATAAAAGGTGATTGTAATCTATCAACAATTCGACAACCATGATTTGGTGTAGCAATTAATATTACATTTTTTATTTGTAAAATTCCCCAGTTGGTAAACAATTGATTATCATTTAGAGCAAATAATTGGATGAATTTTCTTACAATTAAACCTCCCATTGAAGCCCCAA
>JAEOUJ010000246.1 GCA_016839405.1 Candidatus Gerdarchaeota archaeon
AAGGATACCCCGAAGCAAAAAACCAAATAAACATCTAAAACCAATAAATAAATCAAAAAAAACCGCTACGACTGTGTTGGATTTGATAGGCTTATTTAGGATAATATTTGATATAATCTAAGCCAATTATCTTAGGAAATGGTTCTTCGTCTTCTTCTATTGTAAAATATGTGAAAAAAACATGAAAGAATTGAATAGATTCACATTCTAAACATTTAACATATTCATCATAAGAATTAGAGTCTGAAAACAATTGTAAAAAGATAACTTGATGAATTGTGTGTGTTTGACAATTTTCACAAAAAAATTCATCAATTTTACCAATAATTTTAGATATTTCTTTTAATTCCATTTTAATCGCTTTTTATGGTTCTAATCTGAAAATCAATGTCTGCTATTGTTGGTGATGTGAAGAATAAGTCTGTATTTAACTTTCTTAGTCTTTTATACTCTATTTTATAGTATTCAGGATAAAAATGAGATGTTATAGGATTAAAAACCAGTTTACGATCTAATAGCTTATGAAAAACTAAGCCTGTAGCTTGTTTGAACTTCATTTTTCCTCATCTACTTCAGGAATAAAATAGTAGCCTTCTGAATCTTTCTTGTAATATGGTGCTTTATTTTTGGCTCTTTTCGTTCCATAAAGTCTAATTCCTGAAAACCACTCAAAAATAGCACCAGAAATTTTATTTCTGACAATTAATGTCTTGCTATATTTTCCATGACCACAACAAGACATAATTGTTCCAAATTTACGATTAAAATACTCTGTTTTTAATTCGTTAATTTCATCTATCAAACAGGAATCAAATTCTCTTGATGGTTCCCCTAAATTTGTTTTTTCACACATCTTTATTCCTCTCATTTTAACCTAATGACATTAAAAAACCAAAGCAACAAGCTATTATGCTTATAATTAAAAAGATAGGATTGTCTGTATTATAATAAAAAAGATAAGTCAAAAATCCTATTACAAACGAACCCAAGATGGTTATAGTCATTTTACAATCATAATCACAATCCATTTTTATTCCTCTTCCTCAACTCGATAGCTATATTGTTTTTCAGAACCTTTATTTAATCTATCCAAGACAATTTGTGTAAGCATTAGATCAGGGGTAAGATGGTGTTTTTTAGCTAATGTATCTAATCTTTGATACGCTTTACCAGATAAAAAAAGTTCTATTTTGAAAATACTATCTTCTGACATTATTATACCTCCCAATTTTTCTTAATAATTTGTCTAAATTAATTTTCTCACACATGGTTTCTTTTTCCTAATTCTGCTATAAATTGCATTGTTTTTAGATAATCAAACAATTCTGTTGTTGGATCACTATTTAAACCTAAATACATCTGATAATCTCTCCCTAATTGTTTTTCAATTTCAGAATTATGAAATTTATGATCATTAAACTCCATAAATCTCTTAACAATATGTTTAGGATATTTATAATGTAATTTACTTTTCATTTTGAGAAAGTCAACAATTTCTTCCAGTATTTCTATTGAAACACTTTTGAGATTCACTTTCAAACCTTTTTGAAGTGTTAACGATCCAATGAGTTTATACGATTTGAAAAACAAAAAGACTTTAGGTTTACTCTTATAAATCTTAATAATATGATCTGAACCTAATAAATCAAAAAATGGATCAATTTGAGCTTTATAATGAAAAATACGATAATTTTCTGTGTAAAAAATAGATGGTTGAGTTTTGATTAAATTAAATACATCTGCAATTAACTGAGCTTCATACATTATTCTTCATCCTGTTTATTCAATATCTCCTGTTTTTTATGTATTTCAATTATATCTTCGTCTTCTCTAATAATACTAATTTGATTAATTTCGTCTAAAGATAACCAAGCGTCTCCCAAAGAAACATGCTTTTCTAATTTTTCATAAAAACTGATTCTATTCTCTAAATAGATAAAACCCTGATCAATACCCATTAGTTTTCCTGTTTCTGATCTATCATTATTAAAAAAAACTTCAACAATTCTTCCTTCAAAATTTTCTAATTTTTTCATTATTTCTCCAGCTCCCTCTTGAGTATTTCTTCTATTATTTGCTTATTTTTCTCTGCTGATTCAATTACAGAATTTATTAAAGCCTTAATAAGCTCAATGAATTGATCAAATATTTCTACAGAATAAGAATTTTTTATTTTCTTTTGTATGACTTTTAAATCCAAAAGTGATTGATTAGTATTGCGTTTTAATGTCAATAAATCATCATAATTAGTATAATACTGTTTGATTTGGTTAATAGAATCATCAATTCTCTTTTTATGTATCAATTTAGCTTTAATTAAGCAATATTCTTGAATTATTTTATCTGAAGGAAAATCAATTACTTTTCTGTATCTCTCTGATATAGGAATAAATCTATCTTCTGTTTCATTTAATTTAAAAACATTATAAGAAATGGTTCGGGATTCTGGATTAGACATGATTACTTGAAACCAATAGCCTATTCTCTTTATATCTTCTTTTGATAAAAACTCTAATTCTGGTAATATAACTATTCTCAAATTTGATAATTCAAAAGCTTCAGTGACATCAAATTTCAAACATTCATTTAATTTTTGATCAGGATAAAGCGTTTCAATTATCTTTAATGCAACAAGACTCTTTGCTGTTCCTATTTCTCCTGTAATAACTATTACTGATTTTTTCATTTCTTTTAATAATTTCTCTAAATTCATCTTTTATCACTCCCTTAATCAAATGCATAAATCATTCTGACTTTTCTATTTCCGTAATGTTTAGCTAAAACCTGTATGATGTCAAATAGAGCTTTAAAATCATCAGATAAAGCTTCTGAAGCTTTCGTCTTTTCTCCTGATTCCCATTGAATTTCTTGATCCCAATTGTAGTTTGTTATATCTAAAGGATAAATTACGTGAATAATCCAATAATCCAAGAAATATTCATCTAAATCAATACTACATTTACTATCAGGCTCAAGAAAATGATATTTTAAGTTTGGTGCATTATGTCTGGTTCTTCCACCTAAAAACCCAAAGGATGAATAGCTACGATTTACATAATTTATTTCCAGAATTTGAGTCCATTCATCTAATCCATACAGATTTTTAATTTCAATAAATCCGTGTATATCTTGACCCATTTAATCACTCTTCTTATTTATTATCCTTTCTTTTGTTTCGTCAATAATCGTTTGTAAGAACTTGCTTTCTTTACCATGAATCTCCCAATAAGCACTTTGACATTTCATTAATTCAGCAATCTTTGATCTGATCTGTTTATGATCCTCTTTTTCTTTACAGATTTTATTACTAAGAATTTTTAACGCATGTTTTCCACAGAATTTACAATAGCCTAAAGTATCAAATTGATGTGTTATTAATTCCCTATTCAAAAAACTTTTCAAAGATTCTGTTTCTTCTATATTATAAAATTCTATATTCTCAAATCGGAAAATCGCTAAACTACCATCTTGATACAAAGTAATATCCTTATCATTAATTGATATTTTGGCTTTAATTTTATCAACCATTATATCACTCTCTCTCAAGAATTTCTTCTAAATTCACTTATTTCAACTTCTTTAAATGAGTTAAAGCGTCTTTAAAATCAAATAAAGGACACCATGAAGGAAAATCACCTGTATAATTATTAAGAGCCTTATGAGATTGAACAGTAGCAAGAATATCTGTATAAGTCTCCTCATTAGGATGATAACATCGAAAATGATCCCCATCATCCATATCATAAACAGTAAAATTTGGTGCGTTTTGATTTTGCCTATACTCACACTCTTCACACTTATTTAATTTAATAATCTCATATCTTGGCATTTAATCACTTCCTTATCTGAAAAACTTTCGACAAGCCTTGTCGTCTCCCCAAAGACCCTTTTTGATAATTGCAATTCTAATAGTATTGGTAAGACCAATAGCTTCTTTTGAATCCTTTGTTTTGACAATATAAACTAAATTCTTTTCATTATCAAAGCAAGAAAAACCTGTATCCTCAACAGATTCATGCACAAGCCATTCTTCTTTGACTTCTCCTATTTCAGACATCCTTATACCAAATTTATCAAATTCGTCTCGTAACATTTATTCATACCTCCCTTCAGCTAATAATAATGCTATTTTGTCTATATCTCGCTTTGTCTTCCGAAAAGGATAAGGTTCAAGATCACATTCTGTTTTTTTCTCATAAAAAGCAGCTACAATTTCATATTTTTTAGGATACCAACTTATTTTAACCTGAAGAAATTTAATGATAGGTTTATCATTTTCATCCTTCAGTCCTGTTTCGCTTTGAGCGAAAAGCACCCATTTAGAAATAAATCCATGATAAATTTTTCGATTTAACATCTTAAGTTCACCCGTGCTCTCTAAGGGACTTAAGACACTTAAGGTATTTAAGACTATTTATTTTTTAAAAAATTAGTAAATTTGATCAATGCTTGGAAACTTTCCGTTTTGCTTATAATGATTTTCTGCAAGAGGAATAAATGTTAATAACCACTTACTAACTATTTCTTCTGTATTTTGCTGAAGAAGACCTTCTGCTGTTAAAATAAGGAGAAAGGCATCTTTATAAATATCATACATTATTAATCTGTTTTTTTCATTAATTTTTCCTTTATTTGACATTCGTTTCCATTGCATAGAACTACAAACATATTCAACTGTTTTAAAAACCATTTCAGTCATTTTTTCATCTGGAATATCCAATAAACAACCTACTTCATTAATTGCTGTATTAATTAACTCAAATTGTTGTTTTGTAGCAGTAATCTGGTTCTCTTTGGATTTTCCACCTTCTAAAACAATTCGTGATGTTGTTTTCATTGTTTTCTCCCAATAAATAATTTAAGTCAAAATTTTATTATCCTTTCTAAATTATTTATTCGGAATTGTTAGCTTAGGTAATTTTCCTTCGTTTAAGTAGTAGCGTTAAAAAAGCCAAAAATGAAGGAAGTATTAAGAAAGAAAAAGTTGTTTTAGTTGTAGATTCTTTATTTATTGTTGTTTGTGATTCTGTTGTAATATATTGCTCTGTAATATTCTCTAAAAGAAAATGTCCTGTGACATTTCCCCACCAAGACCATAATTTAATTGAATGATTTCCCGCTAAGATTATTAGCTTTCTATCAAGCAAATAAGTAGAAAAACTACCATTTTCAGGATATTCATAAGTAAAATTGTCAAAATCAAAGGTTTGTGCATAATAGTTTAAATAATAAAAGCCTTCAGGAAAATAAATCACTACTAAACGTGATGTTCTAAGATCAATATGTCCAATTATAAACGGATGAATTACTGTAAAATTAAAATAGAGATATTCTTTCTCTTCCATACTAAAATCTTCGTCAAATATCTTAGAATTAAGAGCCTGACCTTGATAGACATTTAATAATAACATTATAATTAAAAAAAATTGTATTTTCATCTTATTCACTGATGTTTATAGAAAATAATCGGTTTGACGTCTCTATTTAGACAAATCGGACATCGTTGTAAGTTTGAAGCAGAATTACACTTCTCACAGTAATTTATTTTAATTTCTTGACAGCTTAATAATTCAATATTTGCTCTCATTCTATCAGTTGACATAATTAATTTTCTCTCAAACCTTCTATTTAAAACTTTAGAAAAAAAAAATTAGGTGCATTATTATAATGAGAGTTTTGATTTACTGACAAAGAACCACAGTAAAATAATAAAAGCACCTACCCATATTGCCCAGAACGGATTTGACCCTATTCCTAGCGTTGCTATGATTGTATTAGCATTATTACCAATAAGAGCAAATACACCATAAGCTAAACAAAGAATAATGATCAAATATAGGATTACTTCACCAATTTTCTTACCCATTTTTTGTGTCACCTCCGTTTAATGTTTATCTAAGGTAGCTTCTTATTTTTTCTTTAAGCTGAAATAAACAACTAAAGCTAACAATTCAATTACTCCAATAATTCCATACTGTTCATCAGTAAGATTATCTCTTAAAAGGAACCACAAAAAAAGTATTACTTTTCCAGTAATAACCATAACTGATTGTATAAGATAAATTAATTCAGATAATACCTCTTTTGTCATATCTGGTGCTAAAAGATATTGAATTGTGAACCCAACAATCAAAATAACAAAAATAAACAAAATGCTTGGTTTAATCTTCACTCTATTCACCTCCATTTAATGTTTATCTAAGGTAGCTAGGTCTGTTTGTTGCTCTAATAGCTTTTTAGCTTCTGCTTTGATGAAAGTCTTCATTTCATTACGATCAATCAAATCGTATGAATTGACATAAAATTGCACCGTTGGAATATCAGGTGCTTGAGTTATTTTCTTTTTCAAATCAATACTGGTTTCAATCTTATTCTGCTCAAAAAATTGATAAGCAGAAGCAAAATAAACACCACGTCTATCTATTTGATATTTCCTATCTTTGTCTAAATTCACAATTCCAGCTTCTTTTAAGCTAGCTACAATTGCTGATCTGGTAGCTGGTGTGGTTATTTCATTATCCAGTA
>JAEOUJ010000247.1 GCA_016839405.1 Candidatus Gerdarchaeota archaeon
GTGCCAAGTAATTGTTTTTTGAACAATTAATTCTTGAAATGAGATTATAATTTTGTTCTGAATCTTCCTCAAGAATAACAATTTTTATGTTATCCACATCTAATTCATCATAGAATCCTTCAGTTGCAGAGAAAATTTTAGCGACAAAAGCTGCAAAATTTAGCGAATTCTCTTCTCCGGTAAAAGATTCGCCAATTAAGAGTCCTTGATGGTCAGTTATTAAAACAATCCTTGCTTTTGTTTGTTCTCTTACCCAATCTGCCAATTCATCAAAATCAATTCTTATAATCCCTACATGTTGTGCTATTGCTTTTAGAAATGGTTCATGAATTGTTTCTGGATTAATAACCGTTGTTTCGTATATCTTGAATTTTCTTATTATTCCTGGATACAGATTTTTTAAAGGTTCTAATAGATGATCTAAAATTTCTAGGCTTGAACATATATCATTCAAATCTTGTTTGTGGGCAAATATTAAAAAATTCTGACATTCAGGAGATAATTCTATTATATCTTCAATTGATTTTTGTAGCTCCGCTCGAGCTTCATTAAAACGCATTGAATCACTGGAATCAATTACAAAAATAAATGTTTTAACATTACTAAAATATTCAGATTTCATTGTTCCATGGTATTCTTTATTTCGTAAATCTTCTTGCCCTGGTGGTATAAAGAATACAAAATTTTTCTTAAGGAAATTTTTGTTAAATATTTCAATATCTTTACTAGGGACACGTCTTAGAGCTGCTTCTGTTGGGACAAATTGTAGTATATCTTGTATTGAACTCTTACCAGCATTGTCTAAACCAGCAATTAATACTTTTTCAGTAGCATAATCTAATTCATGCTCTTGTTTTTGCACATTTATTCCATCCGAGAGTTTTACAAGCAAATTATCTTATCATTACTAATTCTAAAATTAAGATTAAAAAACCCCGATTATCTTTTTCAAATTAATAGATAAATTATTGAACAAGTTATTTATTATATAATTAACAAAAAACATGAAAGATTAGGCATATCAGAGAGTAATCAGGGCATAGAATGGATTTGTCAAATGGAAAATAAGCTCCATCATTATAATTATATAAAATTTCTAGAGTTCATCTGTTTAACTATACACAATACTAAATTACGGTATTAAACGTAAGTATAAAAATAGTACTTATCTGGATAGTAGATGGATAATAGGAAGAATTTTACTAAATAATGGAAAATTGTTCCTCGTAGTAATATTTAAAAAACGATTGTATACGAAAGAGTGTGTGTGCTCCTCCAGCTGGAAAAAAATTATCTTTTTGATATGCAAGAGAATTGCCCTAGAACTCTGTGTAAGTGAGGTCTAAAGTGAATGTCGGAATCTTATAAATTAACAATAGAAGATAGATGGATTCTAATCGAATCTATGGTGAAGGAATTAGGTCTTGTTCGCCAACATCTTGATAGTTATAATGAATTTATTCAGAATGGTATGCAACAAGTAGTTCGAGAAATTGGTAGTATCAAACCTGAAGCAATTTCGAATTATTATGTTAAAATTAACAAAATTGACATGGATCCCCCTAATATTAGGGAAGCAGATGGGTCTTTGAATAATATTTATCCAAGTGAAGCTCGAATTAGAAACCTAACATATACTGCTCCATTATATCTTGAAATGACTCCTGTTAGAGTTGATGAAGCAGGAAACGAAATACCAAGAGAAACCTCCAAAGTTTTTATTGGTCGAATGCCTATAATGCTTAAATCAAAGGTTTGTCCATTAAGCAGAATGACCGATGAAGAACTCATTAAGGCAGGTGAAGATCCAAATGATCCTGGTGGTTATTTTATAATTAATGGCAGTGAACGTGTACTTGTCACTCAAGAGGATTTAGCTCCTAATCGTATTTTGATTGAGAATAAAACTGGTAGCGTTACTAGTATGGCAAAAGTTTTCAGTACAGCTCAAGGTGTTCGTGCACCAGTTACTATGGAACGATCTCGAGATGGAAGTTTAAACGTTAGTTTTCCATCTGTACCCAGAAAAATTCCTTTTGCTGTTCTAATGAAAGCTCTTGGTCTTGATTCAGATAAGAAAATAGTTGATGCTGTAACTGATGATGCTGAAGTTAGAAAAGAACTTATACCATCCCTTGATGAAGCTTCAGAATTCACCGATGAGGAAAAAGCTTTAGATTTTATTGGAAAACGTGTTGCTGTAGGTCAAACAATGGATTACAGAATCAAACGTGCACGTGAAATTTTGAATAGATATTTATTACGCCATATTGGAACCGAAGAGAAAAATCGCATTGAAAAAGCATTCTTCTTAGGACAAATGGCTCAGCGAATATTGGAACTTGAACTTGGTAAAAGACAAGAAGATGATAAAGATCATTATGCTAATAAACGATTAAAATTATCAGGTGAATCATTAATTTCTCTTTTCAGAGTAGCTTTTATGAATTTATGTCGTGATATTAAATATCAGCTTGAACGAACAGCAATGCGAGGAAGAACACCAAACATTAAAACAGCAGTAAGAGCTGATGTAATTACTGAACGTTTAAGACATGCGTTAGCAACTGGGAATTGGGTTGGAGGAAAAGCTGGTGTAAGTCAATTATTAGATCGTACTAATTATATATCTACTCTAAGTCATTTACGACGTGTAGTTAGTCCGTTAAGTAGAAATCAACCCCACTTTGAAGCTCGTGATCTTCATCCAACACATTTTGGAAAAATCTGTCCAAGTGAAACGCCTGAAGGTCCTAACTGTGGTTTAGTCAAAAATCTAGCAATGGATGCATATATTAGTGTTGGATATAATGAACTTGAAGTAGAAGAATTTCTATATACACTTGGTTTGAATGAACTTAAAAATATGAAATCTACAGATCCCTGTAGGGTGTTTCTTAATGGTCGTTTATTAGGTTCGCATCCAAATCCAAAAACATTTGTAAATGATATCCAAAAAGCTCGAAGAAAGGATCTAATAAGTCCTGAAGTAAATATTAATTATTATTCTGATATTCAAGAAATTCAAATCAACTGTGATCACGGACGTGTAAGAAGACCATTGATCATTGTTGATAAAGGCAAAGTAAAATTGGATAAAAAGCATATTGAAAAGATTAAAAATAATTCATGGGTTTGGTCTGATTTAGTGCGAAGAGGAATTGTTGAATATATCGATGCTGAGGAAGAAGAAAGCTCATACATTGCTATGGAACCAGATGATTTAGACGATGATACAGCATATACACACCTAGAAATTGCTCCAAGCTCTATCCTAGGAATTTGTGCATCTTTAATACCTTTTGCTGAACATAATCAATCGCCAAGAAACACATATGAATCTGCTATGGCAAAACAAGCTTTAGGCATGTATGCTGCAAATCATAGGTTGCGTGTAGATACAAGATCTCACATCTTATTTTATCCACAAAAGCCACTTGTAAAAACTCATGGTATGGATATAATAAATTTTGACAAAAGACCTGCAGGACAAAATATGGTAATTGCTTTATTGAGTTACGAAGGATATAATATGGAAGATGCTATTATTTTCAATAAGCATTCAATTGAACGTGGATTAGCTCGTTCTGCATTCTTTAGACGATATGAAGCTGAGGAAAGAAGATATCCAGCTGGACAAGAGGATAAATTTGAAAGAATTAATAAAGATGTAAGAGGTTTCAGACCACCTGAAGCTTATGTTCATTTAAGTGCTGATGGTATTGTTGAACCTGAAAGCCAAATTGCTGGTGATGAAGTTATAATTGGAAGAACTTCTCCCCCTCGTTTTCTTGAAGAATATAGTGAATTTGAAGTTCGCGCACCGATTAGACATGAGACAAGTATCAGCATGCGTCATAGTGAAGAAGGATTTGTTGATACAGTTATACTAACTGAAACTAGCGATGGTAATCGTCTTGTTAAAGTTAAGATGCGTGATATGCGAGTCCCTGAATTAGGGGATAAATTTGCTTCTAGACATGGTCAAAAAGGTGTTATTGGATTAATTGCTAATCCAGAAGATCTTCCTTTCACATCTGAAGGAATTACACCTGATATTATTGTAAATTGCCATGCTATTCCATCTCGTATGACTATAGGTCAAATTCTTGAAACTATGGCTGCTATTTTAGGATCCAAGAAAGGAGTAACAATTGATGCAACTCCATTTGAAGGTATTTCATCTGATGAGCTTGTTAGAAGCTTAAAAGACTTGGGCTTAAATTACTATGGAAAGCAAGCAATGTATAATGGACTTAATGGTAAAAAGTATGAAGTTGATATCTTTATGGGAATTGCTTATTATCAAAAACTTCACCATTTAGTGAAAGATAAAACCCATGCAAGATCTCGTGGACCAGTACAGATTCTAACTAGACAACCCACTGAAGGCCGTGCTCGTGAAGGTGGTCTTCGATTTGGAGAAATGGAGCGAGATTGTTTAGTCGGTCACGGTGCTGCTCTGCTTCTAAAAGAAAGGCTTTTGGAGGAATCAGATAAAACAAACATAAATGTTTGTGGAAATTGCGGTGTAATAGCAACATACGATAGGAACAGAGATAAGTACTTCTGTCCTGTTTGTAAAAGTGAAGCTGATGTCTCAAGTGTTGTAATGAGTTATGCATTTAAATTATTATTACAAGAACTAATATCTCTGGGTATGGCTCCGCGATTAGTATTAAAGGATCAGGCTTAAGGTTGGAGGAATAAAAATGGCATTTAAATTACCAAAATTAATTGATGAGATTCAATTCGGATTATTATCTCCAGATGAAATTAGAAAAATGAGTGTAGTAAGGGTTATTACTGCTGACACATATGATGAAGACGGAACAGCAATTCCATCTGGTTTAATGGATGGTAGATTAGGTACTATAGATCCCGGTCAAAGATGTAAAACATGTGGCAATAGAGTTGGAGAATGTGAAGGACATTTTGGTCATATTGAACTTGCGCGACCAATTGTACATGTAGGTTTTAATAAAAAAATATACAAAATTTTACGTGCAATTTGTCGTGAGTGCAGTCGAATTCTCCTAACAGAAGAAGAAATCTACAAATTTAAACAAGAATTAACTAGATACCAGAAAAGATGGGCTCAGAATAATTCTGCCATGATTAATGAGATTTTAAAACGAGCTGCAAAAGTAGATGAATGTCCTCATTGTCAATCTCAGCAAATAAAAATAAAATTAGAGAAACCAACTACTTTCTATGAAGAGAAAAAAATTGGCAAAAGTAAAATTGCTGATCGAAAGAAACTATCACCATCTGATGTTCGAGATCGATTAGAACGCATAACTGACGAAGATTGTCAATTGTTGGGAATTGATTCTGAATTTGCTCGTCCAGAATGGATGGTTTTAACTGTATTACCCGTTCCACCAGTTGCTATGCGACCAAGCATTACTTTGGAATCAAGCATTAGGTCAGAAGATGATCTTACGCATAAACTTGTTGATATTATTAGAATTAATCAAAGATTACGTGAAAATATTGAAGCAGGTGCACCTCAATTAATTGTAGAAGATCTTTGGGAGCTTTTGCAATACCATGTTACAACTTACTTTAATAATGAAGTTTCTGGTATTCCTCCAGCAAGACATAGATCAGGTAGAGCTTTGAGAACTTTAACACAAAGATTAAAGGGTAAGGAAGGACGTTTCAGAAGTAATTTGTGTGGAAAACGAGTTGACTTTTCCTCAAGAACAGTAATTTCCCCTGATCCAAATCTTAGCATTAATGAAGTTGGAGTTCCTGAAGAAATTGCTATGCAATTAACTATTCCTGAAAGAGTAACTGAATGGAATATTGAAGAATTAAAAGAATTGGTTATGCGAGGACCAGTTAATCATCCTGGTGCAAATTACATTATAAGACAAGAAGGTTTACGAATAGATTTACGATTTGTGAAAGAAAAACGTAATGTTGCTGATTCCCTTGAACCAGGATTTATAGTTGAACGTCATTTAAAAGATGGAGACATTGTTCTTTTTAATAGACAACCATCTCTTCACAGAATGTCCATCATGGCTCATAAAGTAAGAGTTATGCCCTATAGAACATTCCGATTAAATCTTTGTGTATGTCCTCCCTATAACGCAGATTTTGATGGAGATGAAATGAATTTACATGTACCACAAAGTGAAGAGGCTCAAGCAGAAGCTAGGACATTAATGCTTGCACAAGAGCAAATTTCATCACCTAGATATGGAGGGCCATTAATTGGTGCTAATTGGGATTATATTTCAGCTTCCTATCTATTAACAAGAAAGAACACATATTTTACTAAAAAAGAAGCAATGCAATTAGTTATTTCTTCTGGTTATAATAAAGATCTACCAGAACCTGCAATCAAAGAACCAGTTGAATTGTGGTCTGGCAAACAAGTTTTTAGCTTATTCATTCCAAAAGGAACTCATTACACTAATAAAGCTAAAATCTGTCAAAAATGTGCTGATTGTAAAGAGGAAAAATGTGAAAACGATGCTTACGTAACTGTCCGTGATGGTATTCTATTAACAGGAGTTATTGATAAGAAAGCTATTGGTTCCCAACAAGAAGGCAGTCTACTTGGTAGAATTCTCGTTGACTATGGAACTGATGTAACACGAGAATTCCTAGATGGTGTTACAAAACTATTTACTAGATTATTATCATTTAAAGGATTTACAATGGGCTTTTGGAATGTTGATATTCCTAAAGAAGCAAAAGCTCGTATAGATGAAATATTAGATGATGCTGAAAAAGAAACAAGAGAAACAATTGATGCTTATCGTCAAGGAATCCTTGAAAGATTACCAGGAAGGTCACAAGAAGAAACTCTAGAGATGAAAATCATGGAAATTTTATCCAAAGCAAGAACAACCGCTAGTGATGTAGCAGGCGAATATCTTGGTATGGATAATGAAGCTGTTATTATGGCAAAAACAGGTGCTAGAGGAAGTATGCTTAACCTTGGTCAAATGGCAGCTTGCTTAGGACAACAATCAGTTCGTGGTCAGCGTATTCAAAGAGGATTCCGAGGAAGAACCTTACCTCACTTTAAAGAAGGAGCCTTAGATGCACCTTCAAGAGGATTTGTGCGAAATAGTTTTCGAAGAGGTTTAACACCAATAGAATTCTTTATGCATGCATGTGGTGGTCGTGAAGGTTTAGTTGATACAGCAGTTCGAACATCGACTAGTGGATATATGCAACGTAGATTAATTCATGCATTACTAGATATTAAAGCTGAATATGATGGCACAGTTAGAGGTGCTTCAGGTAATATTATTCAGTTTAAATATGGTGACGATGGAATTGATCCTGCGAAATCTGAACACGGTCAAGCTGTCAATATCGATGCTGTTATTGATCGAGTGTTAAAAACTACGATTGAGGAGTAAATGGAGGAAGAAAAATGTCAAAAACAACTAGCTCTACAACAAAGAAAAATTTAGTAACTCAAGATATTATTGAAAAAGCCGTTGAAAAAATGAATACTGATAATCTTTTATCAATAAAAACAACTAAAGAATTAATAGAAAAACTTGGAGAGTTAGAATTAACCAAAAAACAACTTAGTGATATTCTAGATGCTGTTAAAGAAAAATTCGAAGAAGCTTTGGTTGAACCTGGAGAAGCAGTTGGTACTGTTGCAGCACAATCAATTGGCGAGCCTGGAACACAAATGACCTTAAAAACTTTTCATTTTGCAGGTGTAGCTGAATTCACTGTTACTCAAGGTTTGCCGAGATTAATCGAAATTGTTGATGCCAGAAGGAATCCAAGCACACCAATGACTGAAGTTTACTTGGATGAGGAACATCGAATAGATGTTGAAAAAGCAAAAGATGTAGCACGAATGATTGAATTGACTCGAGTAGAGAACATAGCATCAAATGTGAGTTTAGATCTTTCAGAAATGAGAATAATAATCGATATAGATTTAGATTTATTACACGACAAAGGTTTATCAATTGGCCATGTTGCTGAAGTAATTGAAAAAGGTAGGAAAGTAGAAGTTAAAACAAAAGGCAATTTAATTTACGTTAATCCCAAATTAGATACTATAAAAGATTTACAGAAAGTAGCTTCAAAAATAAGGCAAATGCCAATTAAGGGTTTGCTAAATATCAAAAGAACTCAAATAAGCAAAGATCCTGAAAAAGGTGAATTTATTATCTACACTGAAGGTACTGATTTTGTTAAAACCTTGCGAATTCCAGGTATTGATCAAACAAGAATTTATACAAATCATACTTATGAAATTGCTGAAACTTTAGGAATTGAAGCAGCACGAAATGCAATTATAAAAGAATCAATGGAAGTTTTGGCTGCACAAGGTTTAGATGTTGATGTGAGACACATTACACTAGTTGCTGACCTTATGACTGCTAATGGTGATGTTAGACAAATTGGGCGACATGGTATCAGCGGTGAAAAATCTAGCGTGCTTGCGAGAGCATCATTTGAAATAACAGTAAAACACTTACTAGAAGCATGCCTACAAGGAGAAGCTGATAAATTAGAGGGAATAACAGAAAATGTTATTGTAGGCCAAGTGATACCTTTAGGAACAGGATCAATAGATTTGATGATGAATCCTATGAAGATGAAAAGCTCTAAAAAATGAAAGACAAATTGAACTTATCAATATAAGGGAAGAATTTAAATTCCCTTTCTTTTGGGATTATAACTAATAAAGTTACTTTGAGAAAACAATGTTGGAGTAAAGTAATATGTCAGTAGATATGAATAGAGAGATACAGATTATTGTTAGAACAGGTAAACGAGATTATGGCATTAATCGAACGATTAAAGCAGCAAAACTCGGAAGGGTACAACTTATTATTCTCGCAAATAATTGCCCCCCAGAGAAGAGAGAGCAAATTGAATATTATGCTCAATTAGCTAATATACCAATTGTTAATTATAACAATAATGGCTATGAATTAGGTGCTTTATGTGGTAGAGGGCATGTTGTATCAGCTATCTCAGTTTATGATCCTGGAGATAGTAAAATTCTAAGAACAATCAAGAAGAAATAAGCTCTACCCAAACCGTATTTGTAGGTCGTGTATAAACTGTCCAGTAATATAAAATTGAACATTGAAGAAATGAAAACAATGAATGTCTTCACTAATGTAACAAAGAATAGTCCTAAAGACTGTGTTATTGATAAAAAGTTAGATAGAATTATATTTGTTGTGCGAAGAGGAACTGTTGGTTCTTGTATCGGACGTAATGGTTTAAATGTAAAACGATTAAAGACAATGCTGGCCAAAGACATCGAAATTGTTGAAGATGATGAAAATCCTGAACGATTCATAAAAAATGCGCTTGTACCTGCAACGGTTGAAAAGGTAGCTGTTATAAGAAGGAAAAATAAACCTGACCTTGCTTTTGTTACGATAAAACGAGGGCAAAGAGGTTTAGCTATTGGTAAGGATGGACGGAATATTGAACGAGCAAGAATTCTTGCCAAAAGACATTTTGACATAGAAAATGTGATAATAAGCAATCAATAATTATTATAAAATCACATCTTTCCTTTTTTTTAAAAGCTAAATACTTTCGGTTAACTCTATTGTAAGTTATTATTTATAGCTTAAACATATTAATTTCTTAGTTGAAGAACGGTTACTTTTGGGTTAAACCTCGGCAAAAATCTCCTCGGCAAGAGAAAAAATTTAAACGTTCTTCATCCTGTGCGCCCAGCACACACTTTGCTACCATTGAGGGGCAATTTTTCTGCCCCTTATACTTTATTAAAGAAAAAATTAATCATATAAATGAGGATGACACTAATTGCAAAAAGTGGATCGGAAAATCGTCCCACGCGAATATCAAAAACTAATCTTAGATTTAATTCAATTTCATATTTCAAATTATAAAAGTGTTTTATTGGAACTAGACTGTGGCATGGGGAAAAGAGTTATTACTTATGAATTATTGACTTCACTTTTCCCAAATAAGAGAATAATATTAGTTGTATTATCATCATCATCTTTACATGAAACAAGAGATTTTTTACAAAATGAATATGGTGGAGTAGAAGGATTTAATTGGATTGGTCCTGGTATAAGTAATTCTTATGCTCAAAAAATTTTACAATCAAGTAGAGTTATTTTATGTACACCACAGAAACTAGCTAATATCTTGAAAAAATCTCCTATAGGAACAGCTGATTCATTTGATTTTCTTATTATTAATGAAGTTGATAAATTGATTAGAAGAGTTGGTTCCAAGCGGGTTTTGGTTTTTCCATGGTCAGAACTTCTTACAACTTTTAATAAATCAAAGATTATAGGAATGTCGGGAACCTTACGTGATTCACACTTCATCTTAGATCAAGATCAAATGGAAATAAGAAAAGAATTAGATACATTAGTGCAATTTATCCCTGAAGTTGAAATTATCTATATGGATTATTTAGCTGGAACAGATATAACGAAATTTACTAATGATACAATTATTGAAACTGTTCCTGTAGATGATCCATTCATTAGTCAATTATCTGATATAATAACAGAACAATTAAAGGAAGCTTATAATGAAATTAAGAAGGAATTACAAGAGGAATCGCCATCTTATCTAGCTAAAGTTAAAGAATTAGGGCCTCAAGCTTTATTACAAGCACCTGTTTCTGAATCGATTAGAAGTAAAGCTTCTTCTTTGACTCTACTGCGAAAATATCTCTTTGCTATGGTTCCTAGTCAAATAAAGAAATTCCTATGGAAAGTGCCTGGTGTTGATCCCTCTATGTTGCCAGTAACACCACAAAAAATTCTGAAATCAGTAGAAATTGCTCAAAATTCTAACAAAATTGTAATTCTTTGCTCTTATATCAAAACAGCTAAAGCTATTTATACCCAACTTAATCGAGCTAAAATTAAACCATTTCTATTAACCGGGCAAGTATTTGATAAAAATTCAGTTTTGAATGATTTCAGAAATTATAAGGGAAAAGCAGCTGTTATTATGTCCCCGATAGGTGAACGAGATATTGATTTACCTGAAGCTGATAAATTAATAATTTTTGATTGTGTACGTACCACCAAAACTGTTTACCAGCAAATTAAAAGAATACGTGGTGGTCGAGGAATTTTTCTATATTACAATAAATCCTATGAGGCGAAAAAAATTCAACAAGTTATTTCCACACTTTTAGAGAGATATCCTTGGAGTACACAACTTATCTCTAGTGAAGAGTAAATTATGAATAAAAAGTAAGTTAAGCTTGAGCTTAACCTAAAGTATAATTACTGTATTAATCTTCGTCTTTTTCTTCTTTCTTTTCTTTGATTTCTATTTGATTTGGTATATCATTGATTAATTCTAATTGCAATTGTATTAGTTTATTCCATTGTTTAGCATTTTGAACTGCCCCAACATCAACAAAACCTTTTGCTTGATCCAATAATTGATCAATGATTGCGAAGATTTTTTCTACAACTTGTTTACCTGCTTTATCAGCAACAGGTAATATCTTTTCTTGGTATTTTTTGATATTATCTTTAGTTACTTTTAACTCCATAGATAATTGATCTTGTTCTTTTGTGCTTACAGTTGTAAAGGCAATTGGGCTAATTGTTAATGTTTGTCTAAGATTTTTTGAATCGGAAAAGTTTAATCGAGCAGAAAGGTTAATTTGTTGATTTTCTTCTATGAGATTTTCTGATTTTACTATACATCTCCATGTCAAAGAAACAGCAGATCCTTGAGGTAATTCATTTACTTTTAATTTACTAAATTCTCGAACAATTGTAATTTCCTTTTTAGGAACCATTTCTAGTTCAACGTTATGTGCTGTATCTTCTCCAATGTTTCTAATAAGAACTTGGATATCAAATGGCTCATCTACTTGAACTTCACCCTTAATTTTCAATTCGTACTCTAAAACAGGGAATTTTTGAGTTGCACTAATAAAACTCTCAACACCAAGTATTGTACGCTCGATATAAGAAGTAAATTCTGATAAACCACTGTTTGTCATTGCAGGAATTA
>JAEOUJ010000003.1 GCA_016839405.1 Candidatus Gerdarchaeota archaeon
AGTAATATTCCTTTACTTTCTAAAAACGCACTAAATTTTTCAATTAAAATTATAGCTTTAGAAATTTCTTCAGAATCTAAGTTCTTTTTTTCTAAATAGGTTTTATATTTATCTAAACTCATTTACAATCATCTTGAATTTTTAGTTTTTTTTTTTTGATGTACAATAATCTAATTATTATTAACTCTTTTAGATTACTCTTATTTTCATCAATCTGATATATCGAATTTAAAATAAACCTAATACTCCAATTGGTAGGAAGAGAGTTACTAAGATTAATGCGATAAATAACACACATCCAATTATTGAGAGTATAAATGAGGTATTATTTATTTTATTTTTACCATCAGTTTTCTGAGCATTAAGTGAAATTATTATTCCTAAAAAGCTAATGGCCATAAAAAGAATAGAAAATAAACAAACTAGTGATATTATAAGAGCAAATTTGGATTCCCGTTTTACCTTTTGCTTTTGATTTTCTGTTCCAACATCATTCAACTCTATCCAATTAACATTATAGAAAGTCCTATCAACATCAACTAAACCACGTTGCCACCATTTGGTTTTTTCATCAAAAGATTTTCTTCGAATAGGAACAACATTATTGGTAAAGGTTCTTATGATCCATTCTAAGGAGCCAAGATATTTTATTTTCTCCCAGTAATAAAGAATGAACGAATAGAGAATATATGTTGTTACTATCATAAGAATGGTTCCCCACCAAAAGGGTTTTTGATAAGGGGTAAAAGTAAGTATTGATGAAATAAAATAAAAGACGTAAAAATACAACCATTGATTATTGTAGTTAGAAAACGCGACTATTCCAAATCGTCTAATTATCTTTGTTTTAGGAGCATAAAGATTGCTTTTACCACGAAATTCTATTAAACGAAACATAAACATGAAAATCATTATACCAAAACCATTTAAAGCTGAAAATTGAGCTAACCAAGAGAAGGGTGGAATGTTAACAACTTCCCCTGGATGTATGACATTCATTGCATCCGGAGCCCAATGCCGATGAAAGGAGATATAGCGATAAAAAGAAATTGCCACATCAAAAGGATCAGTTCCGGGATTATAGGTTCCATTCATAATCTGTAATAAAATGAATACAATGCCAATCAAGCCGCTAATAAACATTACAAAACCTATCAAGAACATTTTACGTGGGAAATTCTTTGAAATCTTCTCTTTTGGTTGTGAAATAACTATTCCAATTATACTTCCGATAAAAGACACTGCTAAATAGGGAAATATTGGTTCAAGTGAACCAGCAAGAGGGGCAAGAAATGGTGCCCGTAAGATATCCCTAAATGGTTCATAACCAATCCAAGGCATTTGTATTATATGCCCATTGGGATATGTAGCAAAAGGATAACCGTGAACGATTACACCTACTAGATCCCAAATTGGTTGAGTTAAACCAATTACAACAATTGCTAGAATAGCATAGCTAATAATCATTCGTTTGGCATTTTTCCAATTATCTTTAAGAGATAATAATCCTTGAACGCAGCCGTTAATTATAATGCACCAGGCAATTGTGTGAATTGTTTCAAAAATATTCCAATTATAAAGCATAAGCTCCCAAGGAGTTTCTGTTGGATTATCTAAATGAAGGAAAAAATGCCCAAATGCTCCATGAGAACCAATTAATCCTTCAGTCAACATAGCAAAAATTAATAACATGAAGCCACCAATAATTTGCTTCAAAACTATCCCTTTGATTGAGTGACCTTTATTCAATGCTCTATATGTACTTACCATATTTCCTGATGCTGAGATAAGTAGGAAGAAACCAGCAAGACCTCCTAGAAAAGGTAAAATAACTAAAGCTAGAAGATTAATCAAAGCAATACTATTGATATCTGAGAGGAGATCATCTATATTTAGAGTATCACTAACCATATGAAGAAAAATCATACCAATAATTGCAAATGCTCGAGTAAGGTCTAGAGTTAGAAATCGTTTTGAGTACTTTTGAGTATCTGTTTCTTGGAAGGTATTTGTAGCCATACTAACCACACAATTGTAAAATTAAAACAGAATTTGATACTTTTTGAAATATATAAACTTAATTCATAAATAAAAATGAAATCACACAGAATTTTAAATGAAAAGGAACAGAAATCAGATTGTTATTTTTAGAAATTCAATTAGAATACTCTTTATAAATTGAATTGCAAAACACTTGTAAATCAAACTATCTCATTATTTTAAAAATTGGACGAGGGTAAAGAATACCCCTGTCACATGAAAAGGGAGTTATTAAGTCTAGGTTCTTTACAATCTAACATTGATTTGTATAAAATTTTATAAAGAATATTACATTAAGAAAACAAAAATCTATGGAGGTGCCAGTTAAACAATGATTTACTTAATAGATAGAGTACAAATATTTACATTTAGATTGAACAAATGGCACCTAAGATTGATTGGTTACTAGGAAACCTAGTCTTCTTCTGCGTGCTTGAATTAACCTAATTGTAAATGTTAACCTACTATTTTGAAAACAACATTGCATAATTGTTAACAGGCAGTTCCTCAGAAATTGAGTGAAAATAAAAATGATAGAACTACAATTAGAAGAATTTGAAAAAGTTCGAGAATTATTTACAGAAGTTGAATACAACTTGAATTGCATGGTAATAATTGCTGGGATTAACCCAGGTAGGATATGGGTTGATTCAAAAGAGAAACCTACCAGTGGATTTCTAGTTGACAATATGTGGTCCTTTTTCTTAGCGGGGAATCCAAATAATAAGGAATTCAATGCAACTATTGGGAAGATTCTGAAAGAGGAAATATTCCCAATTTCAAGTAAGAAGGAAAAAATAACTCATGGTGATTGGGTTTTCTATTATGAAGATCAAGATTGGTTTGAGAAAATAGAAAACGAATTTGTGAAAGATCCCATTCCATTGCTTAGATACTATTATGTATTTGATAAATTACTCGTTCCAGATTGGCGAGCTAAAATTCCGAAAGAATTTGAAATGAGAAAAATAGATGAGTCTTTGCTAAATCAGAAAAATCTTGAGAATATTGAAGAAATAACAAATTGGATTAATTCTCAGTATGAAAACGAACAAAAATTCTTGGAAAAAGGATTTGGATTTTGTTTAGTAGAGAATAATAAAACAATCGTTTGTATGTGTCTTTCAGATTGGGGAGTGAAAAATAAAATTGAGATATCAATACAAACAGCAGCAGATTACCGCAGAAGAGGATTCGCTACGTTATGTGTAGCTGCGACAGTAGAATATGGCCAAGGAAGAGGTTATCACATAGGATGGCACTGCAATCAAGATAATGAAGGATCATGGCGAACAGCAGAAAAAGTAGGCTTTGTAAGGAAGAAAAGCTATGTAGCAGCAAATGGTTTGTACAAAGAAGAAGATCATTTATCCTTAAATGCTTGGTATAGAGGATTTATTTTAGAGAAACCAGAAGATGGGTTGCAGTACGTCAAGAAGCTAATCGAAATGGGACAATGTAGACGGAGCTATTTTTTGTATACTCGACTACTAAATAAACTCAAAAAATATCATGAAGCAATAGAAGCATTAAACGAAATAGTGAAAATTGGTCATCCAGAACCAAACAGATTCAAAGAAGTACTCGAAACACGTGAAGACTTTCAAGAGTTAAGAAAATTAGAAGAATGGAAAACACTAATGAAAAATGTTGAAGAATTGATCAAAGAATAATTTGATTAATTGAAAATAGGACAGGGGCAAAGAAAGCCCCCGTCACAGGAAAAGGGAGTTTATTTAAATTTTATTAAATGCTTTTTTTTATTCTTTTTTTGTAGGATAATAATTATGACAAAAGATAAACCACTGAAAGCAATTATGCTTAATATGTTACCAAATAATGAACTGGTTTCTGTCGAAGAAGGGCTAATTGATGAAGGTGGATCATCAGGATTAGTGGGATCTGTACCATTAGTAATTTCAGTACTATCGGTAATACCATCTCCATCAGTATCGGGATTATTTGGATCAGTGATATAACCATCTTCTCCAACAACTGTTTCTTCAAAATCATTGATGCCATCATCATCTGAATCGCTATCTAAAGGATCTGTTCCAGTGACAAAGACTTCTGTGTAATCATCTAAAATATCATTATCTGTATCAATATCATTAGGATCAGTACCTAATGTTGCTTCTGCAAAATCATTTAATCCATCATCATCGCTATCTATGTTAAGGGGATCTGATAAATAGGTGTGGACTTCCTCTCCATCTGTCAAACCATCGTTATCTGAATCATCATCTAGAGGATTAGTACCTTCAGTATATTCATCACCATCGTTTAAACCATCGGAATCAGAATCAGAATTTAATGGATCAGTTATGTAACCATCCAAACCAATAATTAATTCCTCAAAATCATCCAATCCATCGTCATCTGTATCATCATTAGTTGGGTCTGTTTGACTGATGTTTATTTCATAATCGTCGGTTAAGCTGTCAGAGTCTGTATCATTACTATTAGGATCAGTAATAAAACCATCAGCTCCTAAAACAACCTCTTCGCCATCATAAATAGTATCATCATCTGAATCAGAATCATTAGGGTCTGTATTGTGAATGTATTCATCTCCATCAAGAAGACCATCGTTATCTGAATCTGAATCAAGAGGATCGGTCATATAACCATCATTACCTAAAATAAGCTCTTCATAGTCGTTCAATCCATCAGAATCAGTATCAGCATTTGTAGGATCTGTAAAACTTATCCCAATTTCATAATCATCAGTTAAACCATCCGAATCAGAATCATTTGAAAGAGGATTAGTTATATACCCATCTAAACCTAGTGTGATTTCTTCTCCATCAGGAATAGTATCATCATCACTATCTGAATCAAGAGGATTTGTGTAATAAATAAATAATTCATCAGAGTCTAAAATATTATCATCATCTGTGTCATCATCATTTGGATCTGTATTATAGATATTAATTTCATCACCATCTGATATTGTATCATCATCAGAATCGGGATCAGTAGGATCTGTAAAAGTAACAGCTATTTCAATCTGATCGTTTAAGCCATCTGAATCTGTATCATTTGAAAGAGGATTTGTAATATAACCATCTAATCCTATAGTTACCTCTTCATAGTCATTTATAAGGTCATCATCGGAGTCAGGGTCATTTGGAAATGTATTATTATTGTATTCACCAATATTATTCAGACCATCTCCATCTGGATCTTCTAATGCATCATTACTAAATGGATTTGTGTTATATGTTACTTCCCAATAATCATCCAGAGAATCATCATCTGTATCATTATCAAATGGATCAGTTCTTGTGAAGTAGATTTCAACCCCATCAACTAATAAATCATTATCATTATCAGGATTGATAGGATTTGTACCAAAGAAATCATCAGATAGGTCATCCAAATAATCACTATCACTATCCATTTGCCCTGTATTGAAAATAGATCCCTTAAAACTATACCATTGTTGAGTTCCAGAGGTACTGATTTCTGTAAAATCCAAACAATACACTTTAGAATCATAGGATCCAAAAATAACCTCTGTTACATTATCATTATCAATATCAACTATCGCAGGATTTGAAAGAACAATATTCCCTGTATCATAAGACCATTCTTTTCCACCTGTATGGTTTAAACAATATAGATTATGATCCCGTGAACCGATTAAAACCTCAAGTGTTCCATCTCCATCAAGATCACCCACACTTGGTGTTCCATCAACATCTGCACCAGTTACAAAACTCCATTCCAAACCACCTGTATGGTTAATACAAACAAGGTCATGAGTTGTTCTCAAACCAACAAGTATTTCTAATGTGCCATCGGCATCGAGATCAGCAATTGCAGGAGACGAGGAGATAAAATCAGATGTTAAATAATTCCATTCAATGCTTCCTGTATGACTTATACAACTAATTCTACTTAAATATGATCCAACAAGGATTTCCATGGTTCCATCATTATCAAGATCTGCAACAGATGGTGATCCCGGAATTGCTCCTCCTACAGTTGAATACCACTTAGTATTTCCTAGATAATCAAAACAATACAGTCTACTCATATAAGTACCAAAAAGAATTTCTAACTCCCCATCATTATCAACATCGGCAATCGCTGCAGTAGAACGGACTATATTAATAATCTCTTTTTTCCATCTTTGTGTACCATTAGCATTTAAACAGTAAAAATAAAAATCATCATTTCCAAAAAAAATCTCAAATTCGCCATCATTATCAATATCAGCAATAGCTGGCGAAGTATAAAAATCATCACCTGCAGAAAAACTCCATTTTTCCATGCCACTTTGATTTAAACAATAAAGCTTATTATCAAGAGATCCAAAAAGAATTTCTAATTCACTATCATTATCAATATCTGCAACAGTTGGTGATGAGCGGATATCTCCCCCTGTTGTAAAATTCCATTCTTGAGTGCCTAAGTGACTTAAACAGTAAAGATGGTTGTCATTAGAACCAATAAGCACTTCATTTGTTCCGTCATAATCCAAGTCGACAACAAATGGTGATGAATAGATACCATCTCCAGTTGTATAATTCCATTTAGAGTAAACATCTATTGCTGGAGGAATAGGTACTTCATTTTCTATTTCGAGGGAATTTGATTTAATATTAAATGGTTTAATCCAAACCATTAATAAAATCAAAACTATCAATATAGAATTAATTTTCAAATTTCTCAATTAATCACCCACCCTTAATATAACTTAAACATGCATAATAGCTATTAATTTATTTTTCGTAAAAATAATAAAACAAAATCAATAGTTAGAGTAAAATTGGACGAGGGCAAGAAGGCCCCCGTCACAGGAAAAGGGATTATTTACACTATAAAGAAAAACTCACTTTCTTCGTTTTCGACTAATTAATACTATTGATGTTAAAATTACTACAGTAAATACAATACTAGTTGTAAAAATAATGCCTGTTTGTATTGTTGTTGTTATTGTATTATTTAGAGTAATAGTATCAGGAATTGTAATCGTATCAGGTGGAGGGGTAATTGTTACAGGAGGGGGAGTAATTGTAATAGGTGGTTCAGTGATAGTTGTAGGAGGATGATCAAAAGGATCCAAAGGATCTGTACCTACAATTATTTCAATATAATCACTATAACCATCAAAATCTGTATCATAAAGTAGTGGATCTGTACTATAAATGAAAAGTTCATCACCATCGATTAATCCATCTAAATCAGTATCTGGGTTAATGAGATTTGTACCAAAGATAGTTAATTCTTCCCAATCAAGTAAATTGTCTGAATCTGAATCGTTTGATACAGGATTAGAAGAATACAAGAAGATTTCATCCCAATCAGTCAAATTATCTGTATCTGTATCTATACTTAATGGATTGGTTTTGTAATTTATAGCTTCATCGCCATCCAAAAGTAAATCTGAATCTGTGTCATTGTCAAAGGGATCAGTTTGAAAAGTGAAAATTTCTAACATATCCATTAATAAATCTGTATCTGTGTCGTTATTGTTTTTATTTGTTCCATAAAATTCTTCAGTTTGATCATCTAAATAATCGGAGTCACTATCTGGTTGCCCTGTTCTGAAAAATGACCCGCGATGAGTATACCATTGCTGATTTCCTGATGAAATAACACCACTTAAACCTATACAATCCAAATCATTACCGCCTCAAATTAGAATTTCAGATAAACCATCTGAATCAACATCAGCTATTATAGGAGACGAATATAAACTTCCTATTAAAATATCATCTAACCAACCACCATATTTATCATAACAGATTAAATTGCCTTGTGCATGAAATATTATTTCCATTACACTATCATTATTAATATCTGAAATTGCTGGAGAAGGATAATGAAATTGATAATCGCCTGACATTAACCATTCATCTGTTCCTAGATGACTAAGACAAAGTAAATTACTAATATCATCATTGCCTGTAATTACTTCATAAAATCCATCTTGATCAATATCAGCAACTGCTGGTGAAGTTAAAATATAAACGCCAGGGATTGAAAAAAACCATTTTAATATAAAATTATCTATTTCTGTATCCAATTCCAAACAATACATTCCATTACCCATATCACCTTCTCCAGGGACAACAATATCTAATATCCCATTTTGATCAAAATCTGCAATTGCTGGAGAAGCATGTGTATAAAATGGATAGCTTAGGAAACAATCTCCGCCTGAATCTAAAATATCGATATTACCTCCGGGAAGAATTACTTCCATTGAACCATCATTATTTAAATCTGCTACAGTTGGAATAAGTCGTTCTAACACACCAAAATTTGCACTCCAATAAAGTGAACCGTTATGAAAAAGGCAATATGTCCAAAATTGTGTACTAATTATAACATTTAACAGACCATCATTATTTATATCAACAATAACAGCTGATGATTGAATATCAGCATCAGTTTCATAAGACCAAAATAAATCACCATTAGAATTAAGACAGTATAAATAATCATCAATTGACCCAACAACAATTTCTGGATCATTATCATGATTTAAATCAACAATAACCGGTGAAGCTACAACATCCCCGCCAGTAGTAAAATTCCAAATTAAACCACCCGTAGAATTTACACAATAAATTTTATTATCATTAGAACCAAAAAAAATTTCTAATAAACCATCACCCTCTAAATCATACACTGAGGGAGTTGAAACAATAGTACCTCCAGAATTAAAGGACCATTTTTTATAGAAACCTAAAGCTTCAGGTTGAAAATAATCATTAATAGGATAATCATAATGTGTTCCATAATTAAATCTAATTTTCAATAATAAAAAGCAAATTATCAAGAAAAAGCAAAGGAATTTCTTTTTAGTATTAAGCAATTCTTTCCCACCCTGATAGTATAGTAATATAACCCTTAAAATTCATTTATTTTTCGGAAAAATAATCAAAAAAACCTGAATTTAAGAAGGTGGAATTTGGACGAGGGCAAGAAGGCCCCCGTCACAGGAAAAGGGAGTTATTTATTGGGGAGAGAGGTTTATGGGATTCGGAGAGCAGCATTAAAAAAGAATTAAATTTGCTCTCCGAAATATTACTTGGTACTCCCTTTATAAATAGTTGTCAGTTTATTTTCTTAGCTTTCTTTTCTTTTTAAACTATAGTTTCTAATTCTTTTATTTTTTTCTTTGTTTTCTTTCTTCTTCTAATTATTAATATTGGTGCTAGTATTATTGCTACTATTCCTGTTATGAATCCTAACCATGATGCTGTATAAATTAATGTTAATTTCGTTTCTGATTTCACTAATTGTGTTCCGAATATTTTTACTACTTCCATTTCTTGCATATTTGTCATATCTATTACTACTAAGTAATTTGTTCTCCAGTAGGACCCTTGATTTACATAAGCATAATTGTCTTTTATTGCCCCATTAAATAATATATAATCACACTCACATATTCCTTTTAGCTCTCTATTTTCCCAATCTGCTATTTCATATATACTTAAATTCGTACTATGTAATGTATACACATAATTATTTCTTATTGCTATAATTGACCCTATATCCTGATACTCTAATTCACATATTTTTGTTAGATTTTCTCTATTTGTTAAATCATAAACATGTTGTTTTGAACTAAATCCAGTCGCCCAAACATCCATTTTTGTTACAAAGTAATTATCATCCACTATGAAATCTAGCCAATGGGTTGATAATGTGTCATTACTTTTCATTATTTTTACTTTTACTAAATGGTAATCCTCTTGTATTGTAAATATCCCTAACGCTAAATCACTGTTCTCATCTATATAAGCTATATATGCTTTACTTTCTCTTATCTTTATACCAAAAAGATTTCCTTTTTCTTCAAAAAGTTCCTCTGTAGTATTGATTTGGCACTGATATTCATATGTATTCATATTTATTCTATCTTGGTAAATTGTCGTTCCATTTTGCTTTAAATGATAAATTATTACTTCTTGTTCTTCACTTATAAATTGAAAACTTGTCATATAGGAACTTACTTCACTTTCAACAGGAATGCTTTCCACTAATTTTGGATTTCTTATTTTACTTAAATCATAAATTTGTATTTCATATGTATAATTGTCTAAATCATCACGATATCTTGTGTAACAAATCAATTTATTTTTATAAATAAAATTTTTAATAAAAGATCTTGCTGATGAATCAAATGTTACTCTTTTTTTTGGATTTTCTTTATTTGTTATATCAAAAAAATAGCTATTATACCTATCTTGTACTATCAAGATATCCTCATTTACAACAATATCTGTTACTATTTGTTGTGTTAATGGATTTTTTATTGCTAATCCTTCTTCTTTTTCCTGATTTATGCTCATACAGTACATAGATGGCGTTAAAAATATGACTA
>JAEOUJ010000248.1 GCA_016839405.1 Candidatus Gerdarchaeota archaeon
CATGCAATTGATTTTGGTTTAACTTATGTGGATTTAGTAGCGCCTTTCTTTATTTTTGCTATTGCTTTAACATATAGAATGTCTTTTAATAGATATTTAAAAACTGAAGGAATTTTAAAAACCTACATTCGTTTTCTAAGAAGATATGCTGCATTCCTTGGTTTTGGTTTTTTAGGCAGTCTTTTAATAACTCCCACTGGTATAATTTTTAATTGGGCAGTTTTACAGGCTATTGGTTTAGCTGGGATTTTTACCCTATTCTTTATTCAATTTCCTAGAATTTATCGCTTCATTCTTGGGATTACTTTTTTGTATATTTATCAGTTTATAATAGGTTTTACTGTAGAAATAGATCAAGTTCTCATATCTATTAGTGATTTAGGATTTAATGATGGACATGGTGGATTTATAGGAGGTTTTGGATATGGAGCTATGATGCTTCTATCTACTGCTATTATTGATGATTTTAGGGAAATAAATAAGCTTGATATTCTTGTCTTTGGTTCTATTTTCACTTTACTTGGAACGTGCCTACATTTTCTTTGGGTTTATACAGGATTCCCTGCTTTTGGAGGTATATCCAAATTAAGAGTATCCAATTCATTTGTACTATTATCAGTTGGTTTAGCTGCGATATCATTTTGGTTAATATGGTTAATTTATGATTATAGAACATTAACAAAAAGAAAAAGCTATTTTCTACAACCACAAGGTAAAAATGCTTTTCTCTTATATATCATTCAACCAATTTTTATTGGATTCTCAATTTTGTATTTGAAAGATGATGCTCACATAGCTTTAGTTTTTCTTAGTGGCTTGATAAATGTTGCAGCTATATGGGCCATAGGTTATTTTATGGATAAAAAGAAGATTTATGTAATTATTTGATAATGAGAAGCTGTTTGAATTTAGAACAAAAAATGATTTAATATGTTTTATTATAAATCATTTTTCAATGTACACTGGCAGTAGTAGCTGCTGCAGCTTGATCTTGTGTTATCATTATTGATAGAATTAATCCATAGCTTAACACTAGTAATGGATTGATATTTGATCGAATAATTATTTTCATACTACCTGACCAGAATTTTCTATCTAGAGAGACTACTTCTCTACCTTCCTTATCTATTATATCATATTCTGGTCTAAAGACCCTAAATTCTTTTGAAAAACCAACTATATTATTATATTCATCAATTAATTCAAAAGATCGACCAAAAAATCTTGCATTAATTACTATTGAGCCTATATGTATAGATTGATGATCTTTTATATCATAGCTATATTTACCAAATTTAATTCTTCTACGTTCAATCGTAGCAACAATATTTTCTTCCAAATCATGAACTGTGTATGTTCCTTTAAAGTTAAAAGCTCTTCCTTTGAATTCACCAAGCTTTTGCCCATGTTTATTATAGAAATAATGTCTTTCCCTGAAACTAAATATTGGTTTTAATACATATTCCCTATGGCGAAATATAGGTAAATTCCTTTTCCACCCTTTTGGAAATTCTGGTGGTATCTCAGGTGGTGGCGATTCATCTATATCAGGTAACAATAAGTAATCATCTTGTTCAAAATTATCAATTGGTGGTTGATTTGTTGTTTGAAATGATTGACAAAAAGTACAATAAAAATCATTAAAATCATTTAGATAATCAACTGTTTCTCCACAAAATTTGCAGTAATGTATGCTTTTAGCTTTAGCCAAAAATTCTCACCAAACATGTGATATTTGTATTATCTCTCTTAAAAACAGTTGTAAATTTAATTTCTTGAAAAAGAAAAAATTAAGAGATCAAATTAGATCTCTTTTTCATAAATGAATGCTTCGCCTTTAATTTCAAAACCTTTGTCTTTGTAAAAATCAATTTGGTCTATAATTTGACCACCAAAAAACATTTGGAGTTTTTCTGTCCCTTTACCCTTAGCAAATTCTATAGCTTTAGATAAATATGCTTCGAAGTTTTTATTATCAGGAAATAGTGGTCGAATTGTAGCTGTTTTTGGATCTTCATTAGGAACAAATACAAGTCCTCGTGCAACAATTTTATCTTTCTCTCGTTGAATTGGTTGATAATAAGTACCTCCGCCTTCACCAGAAATAATTCCTTCATAATTAGTCGTTGCTTGTTCATCAGTCATATTAAAATTATCTTTGTAAAATTGAATTAATTGTTCTTTGTCTCTTTCAGGTTCAAAATCCTCAAATATCTTTTGTTCCTTTGGTTTAGCTTTTTTAATATCCATTTCTGTTTTTACAAAAAGTGTACGAGCTTTTTTATACTCTAGCATTTCAGCAAGTTTGATTGTATTTCCCCATTCTGCATTTGCACGTGCCTCTAAAATTTGTACACCTTTCTCTTTGAGAACTTCTACTGCTCTGTTATAAAGTAGTTTGCCTACTTCTTCATTGTTATCATATGCAAGTGGGAAATCATGTTGTGCTCGTTTAATCCCATCTTCTGCTTCTGGAAGTACTCTTGATACAATAAATCCAACTAATTTTCCATCTTTGAAAGCATATAATCTTGTCTCAGGATCAAAGTCTTCTCTGGAATAAGCTACTTTTAATCTATCTGCTGGTGTTTGACCGAAATCAATCCAATCTTTTGTCATCTCTGTACCAAGTTTTGCTTGTTCTTCTTCAATGCCTTTTTCATAAATTTTTATTTCATATTCTGACATAAGTACTTTTTCTGATTTTTACGTTATAAGTTTTCTTACTGCATTTAGAAAAAGTTTTTAAATCATTGAGAATTCTTTTTCATATTCTTCTTTAATTAATGAAATTAATATGTATTAAACAATTAAATGATATTAAACATCATATATCTTTATGAATTATATTTTTTAAACAAATTTCACTTTATTTCCTTAAATTCTAATTCATTATAATTTTAAAAGTTCAATTACATGTTTAATTAGCAAATTAATCATTTAAGTGTTTGATTAATTCATGAGGAAAAAAAATGACTGATAAAAAGAAAAAATTAATCTGGGTTCATCCCTGTGTCGATTGCGGTTGTGACTGCAAAGATGTAGAAGACGACCATTATCATATTAGCATAGAATTACCTGGTGTAAAAAAGAAGGATATTGACCTTAAAGTGATTAAATCTGGCTTGCGTTTACGTGCTAAGAAAAGCGATGATGTAGAATACGTTAGTGAATTAAAATTTCTCTGTGATGCTAATCCAAACAAAGTAAAAGCAAAGTATGAAGATGGGCTCTTAACAGTCGATGTTCCTTTTGATTGCCCTGATCCATTTAAGGGTATTAATACAGTAAAAATTGATTAAACTATTTTGTTCACTTTCATTTTTTCTTTTTTTTCTTTTTTTAATTACTTGATAAGAATCCTACTAATTTCATTTATTATGCTAAATCTTTAAATAATAATTCTTACTAGATTGTTACAAAATTACCATCTATTGGAATTTCATTTCAAATAACAACTATAATTGCTGTGTGTAACTATGTGTGACCATTGTTTAAAACATGGCACCGCTGGTAAGTGGTATCTAAATGCCAAAAATTATTCTAATGAAATTGCTGAAGAATATAATCTTCGAGAATTTTTGTTAGAACAATATATGAATTTTGAGCAAATTGCTGTCCGTAAAATAGCTGGTTTTAATGGTGTTGGTTTAGGTTATAAAATTCAGATGCCTATTATTGGTCGAATTATAAAGCATTTTGCAGAAAAGATGTTGCATAGTACAAAACCACCAACTAATCCATTTAAAGCAGAAGGGCACATAGGCCAAGTCGTTCCACTTGATGATGCAATAGCAATCCTTGAGCATTGTGCTTGTGAACCAATTATCCAAAAATATTGTATGTGTCGCTATATGTCGCGAGGAGATAAAGATGCTTGTTGTATCAATTTTGGTGTTATGTCAGAAATTATAGAAAAATTACCTCGTTTTATACCTGTTAAAGAAAAATTTCAATTAACTCGAGAAGAAGCTATTGAGCGATTTAAAGAGCACAATAAGAAAGGTTATATTGGTACAATTTGGTATGGACCTTATCCTTACATAAATAATCTCTGTTCTTGCGCTAATCCAGAGTGTGCTGGCATTAGACCAAGATTAGATTTTGGTATTACTTCAATTTACAAAGCTGAATATGTAGTTGATGTAACATCGGATCTCTGTACTGGTTGCAAATCATGTATTTCTAAGTGCCAATTTGGCGCAATACGTTTTGATCCATTTACTAGAAGCGTAAATATAAACCAAGATAAATGCTTTGGTTGTGGTGTTTGTTTGCATGCTTGTAAATATGATGCACTTAGAATCTACTCACGAAATGAATTTCCAAATTTAATTGGTAAATATTGATTTATGGAAGCGATTTCAATGGGTAAGAAAACTAAAATTACCATTGATTATTCAATTTGTGGTGATGGAAATAAGATAGATCCTAGAGAATGCAGCAAATGTTTGCGTATTTGTGAACCAGCTTTATTTCTTTTACACGAAACATTAGGTGTAAAAGAAGAAAATCCATTTGATCCTCAAATTTGGAGAATTACACCATTGTATCCTTCCTTATGTACTAGATGCATGAAATGTGTTGAAGTTTGTCCTGAACAAGCTATTACTGTTAAATGGTAAATCTGTATTTGGAGGAAAAAAAATTGACTCAGAAAAATGATTTTCATCGATGTTTGGTCATTGGTGGATCTGGTATGCTTGGTTTTGAGATTGTAAACCAACTTCAAAAAGAGGGAAAATTTGTTCGAGTAATGGATATACAACCCTTGCCAGAAGAAAATAGTGCTGAATTTATTTTAGGCGATATTTGTAATAAAGAAATTGTTAGAGAAGCTTGTAAGGATATTGATATTGTTTTTCAAACAGCTGCGGCAATATGGGATCCAAAATTACCTAAAAAAATCTATGATGATGTCAATATTACTGGCAATAAAAATGTTCTAGAAATTTGTAGGGAATTAGGAATTAATAAATTGGTTTATACAAGTACCTTAGATGTTGTTGTTGATGGGAAAAAACCAATTGTTTATGGTGACGAAACTTTACCATATCCAAAAAAAATGCCTAAAGATCATTATTCCCGTACAAAAATAATTGCTGAACAAATGGTTATCGAAGCTAATTCGCCTGAATTATATACCTGTTCTTTACGACCTGTAGGAATGTATGGTCCTCGAGATAGGTATCATATTGCTAATATCATTAAAGTAGCAAAAAGCAAGAATAATATAAAATTAGGTGATGGCTCTGCTTGTTTTAGTCATGTTTATTCTGAAAATGCTGCTCATGCTCATATTCTGGCTGCCAAACATCTTCATGAAGATTCAATTGTGCCAGGTCAAAGCTATTTCATTTGTGATCATCAACCTGCAGAAAATCTCTTTGCTTTTATGGAACCATTTCTAGAAGGATTGGGATTACCACTTCCAAAACGTTCAATTCCCTATCGTCCTGCTCTTATCCTTTCAAGAATTGCTAAATTATTTAATCCAAAATCAAATTTCAATCCATTCTCAGTTGTTCAGACATGTATTGATCATACTTTTGTTCATGATAAAGCAACAAAAGATTTTGGTTATGAACCAATTGTAACAAAAGAAGATGCGTTTCAACGCACTTTAGCTTGGTTTAAAGAGCAAGAAAATAGCTCCAAAAGCTGATTTGATGAGAAAAATTGTTAATTGGTATTGACAATAATTATCATGAGTGATAAAAATGGACTTATCTATATTATTCGGGCTTATATTTTTAGCTTTAGGATCCTATTTATATGGTTCCATTTGTTGGGCTATAGTTATTACTCGTATAAAAAATAAAGAAGATATTCGGACATTGGGAGATAGAAATCCTGGTGCATATAATACAGGTCGATCACTTGGCGCGAAATTTGGAGTTTTATGTATGCTATTAGATGCTACTAAAGGTCTAATTCCAGCAATAATTGCTACAAATATTAAATTTGGTGAGCATCAAGATTGGGCTGTTGGATTAGCTGGAAGTTTTGCTTTGTTTGGTCACTGTTATCCTATTTTCTTTAATTTTAAAGGAGGAAATGGTTATTCCACTATTTTTGGTTTTATGTTTATTTACAATCCTTGTATGATTATAGAATGGGGTGTTTTTGTTTTTGTTCTAACATTGATCTTCAAATACATTAGACCAATGCAATTTATTGCTATCATAACCACAGGTATTACTAGTTTGTTTATACCTTGGACATTTTTCTGGAGGAATTTAGGCCGTTTACTAACCATTGATATTGCTGTTGTTGTTTTGCCAATCCTAATTTTCGTTGCAGCTATTATTCAAGCTCCGAAATTTATTCCATATTTCTATGGTATCTACAAGGGAACAGAAGAAAAAATATTCTTCTTTAAATCAATTTCCAGGAAAGAAAAACAAACAACTGAAGATGGCATAATAGACTCTTAATTAATTACTTGCATAAAAAATCATTATATTTTTAGTCTACTAAAATAAAATGAGGTTTTAATTTGAAATCTAAAACAATTATAGAAGAATGGAATAATATAGAAATTCCTTCACCACCAGAGATAATTGACGTAATAATCAATCCTAATAAAACAGCATTTTTAGTACTTGATTTACAAATGAATAATTGTAATGAAGAACGCAGACCAAGATGCACCCAAAGATTGGCCATAATAGCTAATTTCTTATTTAAAGTACGAGAGAAAAAAATGCTTGTTGTATACGCATTAACAAGTTCTGCAACAAAAGAGAATATACGTTCTGAAGTTTTCCCACTTTTAAATGAACCGATTGTTCAATCTGGAGTAGACAAATTTTACAATACCGATTTGGAATCCATTTTACTTAAGAAGAAAATTAATACTGTAATTATTGTAGGAACATCAGCTCATGGAGCGGTATTACACACTGCAACAGGTGCATCTCTAAGAAATTTTAAAGTAATTATTCCAATTGAAGGATTATCTGCATCTGAAGCATATGCGGAACAATACACAATTTGGCATTTAGCAAATGGACCAGGTACAAGAAGAAACGTCACTTTAACAAAATTTGATTTGATAAATTTTGAAAGATAAATTAAATACAGAATAAATGAAATTTAAATATACTGTGATTCACATTGTCTTATAAATCAAGTATACCCATTACAAAGAAGCAATTAAGCAAAATAATCAAAGAACATTTTCCAGAACAGAAGATAATAAAAATAGTCGAAATAACAGAATCCTTCGTTAATCCAGTTTATTCATTTTCATTGGATACTTATGAAGAATTTATTTTGAAAGTAAACAATCCCCGTTGGCCATTTAAACAACAAAGGGAAATTGAAGCTATAAAAAAAGCTAAAACAAACACTTCAATTCCTATTCCTAATATAATCACTTATTCAATTACTAACGATCCATTTTCATATACGATTTTTGAAAAAGCTCCTGGAATTGAATTAAGGGAAGCAATAAATAAAGAAAAACTAACTTCAAAAGAAATAATTAACATTATTAAAAAAATTGGTTCCTATTTGGG
>JAEOUJ010000249.1 GCA_016839405.1 Candidatus Gerdarchaeota archaeon
CTTTGGAGAATAAAGATCAGTATAAGCTCGAAGTATAGCCAAGGCAAAATCGCGATTCAATTCCATTACTTTATTATAAAAAACTGGAGCATCTGATGGGGGGTAGGTTGTTGTAGGTTTTTTCAAAGCATCTATATCGGGAACAATTACTGGAGTTTTACCTTCTGTAATTGTTATTAGCGGAAAATCAATCATCAATATCGCCTTTTGCTTGTGTTGATATTTTCCTCTGTTTTAAAGGTCCTTTTAACAATCCTTTAGCTATTGCATAAATTTCTGCACTGCTTTTTCTCGAAGCTTTTGGTTTATAGGTGTAAACAATTGTGAATAATTTCTTTAAATTGTTTAAGAAATCTTCATGCAAATCACCCATAAAAAGTTTGCAAACAAATTTTCCACCCTTTTTTAATAAACCAGAAACACATAATCGCAAAGCTTGTTCTGATAAATATATCTGCCTTGCATGATCTGTGCTCCAATTTCCAGTTACTTTTGGGCTTAAATCAGAGATTATAATATCTACAGGTTCTGGGATTAGTGTTTTTAAACGTTCATGGGTTTCTTTTTTTGTTATATCACCGAGTATAGTAATAACACCCTCAATTGGTTCAATATATTCAAGATCAATTGCATAAACTTGTCCTGATGGTTGTACTAATTGGCTAGCAATTTGGCTCCAACCACCTGGTGCTGCACCGACATCAAGAACCAAATTTCCTCTTTTAAACACATTGAATTTTTCATTAATCTGTTTTAGTTTATAAGTCGCTCGAGAACGATAACCTTCTCTTACTGCTTCTCGATAATAAAATTCACGTTTTCTCATACGTTCTCGGTGACTCATAAACTATCCCACTTGAAGCTAAATTTTTTTTAAATAAAAAATTGTGTATATGTTAGCTTTGTAATGTATCTTGTATTGCTAGATTTATATTATTATCTTACAAAAGTCATTGAAAAAAGGTATTTTGATTGAATCTATGGGATTATTTTTCTTCTACTTCAGATTCAACGAACAACCATTTTGTGAATAATGGACAATCTACAGATGAAATTGGATTTCCTATATCACAACGATCTAATTCATAACAAGTAAAACATGGACAACCGCCAATGTTATCCCATTGAATCTTTAGAGCTTTAACCATTGTATTCTCAACCGATTTGGTTTGTAAGAATCGTTTAACATAATATGTGCTGTCCTCAGCTCTTACAAGCTTAAATTCATCCTTTAAACTAGTATCTTTCAATAGTAATTCTAATTCTTTTAGGTCGATATTTAGAACATCCACTAGGTCATCTGTTGGGATTTCAGTAATACCCTTTGTGTCAAATATTTCTTGGAGTAGTTTTTTGAATTCTTTTGTGATAGCAATCATTGTGATGCCCTCAATAGCAGTTTCATGTATTGTTTATTTAAAGCGCAAAATGATTTCTAACGAACTGCAAGAGTTAGAATCTTTTTAATTGAATACTAGTTTTTCTAGGCGCTTCTATTTTAAATATAGGTTAAGATATAGGTTAGGTATAAGTAGTTAAAAAGTGTTATTGTGAGCTAATAGATTCTTTGATTTATTTTCTTTGAATATGATATACTCAAATCTTAGCTTTATTAATTCCAACAAAAAATGCCATTCAATTTAAAACTAAAATATGAAAATAAGTGTGTTTTTTGGTATTTTTTTACCATGTAGAGAATTTTTTGCATAATTTAGTTGGATAAACTATTAAATAAGATATCAAAGCATCAGCAGTTCCTTGAACTAAATTCCATGAACTATAGAGTGATGATAATATTAGAAATTCTTTGGGATCTGTACCAACCCAAGCGAAAGTAGTTCTATCAGAAAATAGCCAACCATAAACAGGTAGTGTAACAAATAGATTGAAAATAAACATAATAACTGCTCTACCAATTATAGCCATTAGCATTAAAATTATGTAATTTACGATCGGATTAAAGGTTTCTGAAGAATAACTAAATCTTTTTGATAACCAAGTTTCTCTGCCTGTTTTTTTATTCCTTCTATTTACAATTTTTAAGAAAATCCATGGAACTAGAAACATTGACACCGAAGCAACGAATTTTGGTTGCATCGCTAACCATCCATAAGGTTCAGAGAGATAAAAAGCAATGGACCCGCAACCAATTACAGCTGCAATTAAACCACTTCTAATACTAAAAACAAAAAAGGCGATTAAAATTGGAACAGCAAGAACATCAAACCATGTCATCCCAGGTGCAAATATAACTGAACCTATTAGAGATTCAACATATGCATCCCAAGTGAAACCTAATAATACACTTAAACCTCCTAGAATTGCTCCTGCAGCAATTTCTATTGTTATAGTTTTACCTGAATATTCTTTCATTTCCGGTAAATCGTCTACAACGTGTAAATCTTCATTTTCTTTATCCAAAGATTTTCCTTTGGCCATTTCAGCTAATTTTTCATCTTGAATTTGAGTGCTATCAGTTTGTTTCTTTGTTGTTGATTCCACAAAAGCCACCTTGATTAGTTAATAAATTGTTAGTCCTACACTTCCTTTATTATAATTATAAATAATGATTTTTCAATTACTCAAAAATGTGTAAGGGGTATTAAAAATGATTAGATAAAGAGAGAAAAGGGAGAAAAATAAAAAGGATTACTCATCCTCTTCTTCTTCTATATCTTCTTCTTCTGGTGGACGTAATTGTCCTCTACCAGGTCTTCTGGTTACTTCCGGAATTCTAGCTTCTGTAGCGACTTTTCTTTCAACAAGATAAAGCTCAACAATGCCTTCTTCATCTCGAATCGCTCTTACGCGAACCTTTCTAGGAGGTTTTTGAATCCCTCGAGCCCAGATATATTCATTTAATTCATTATCAATTATTATATCCTCAGCTTTCATATGACGATAAATGAATTCTTTCATTATTCGAATAGCTCTTGGAGCTCTTTTATGACGCGTTGAATATTTTAGCTTCGGATAGAATGGAATTGTATATATTCTTTCTTCAACAACTTCTTCATCTGCACTCATGAATTTCGCCTTCTATGTAACCGTTATTAATTTATTATACCTTTAGATCATTTCTTTGCCAGTGTCGTTTCTTAGGATGTTGTCTAACTTTTCCAGAAGTTTTCATAACAACCCAAGTAGGAACACCACTTGTTCTTTTGGCAGCTCGGGCCATTCTTAGCTTTTTTCCTAATGGTTTATTTCTAGCCAATGTTTTTTTGTCTCCTAATTATTCTTATTTTCGTTTGAATTCGATTGTACTTTCTCTTTTGCCTGATTGCAATCTTTTCAAGATATCAATTAATTGTTCTTCTGTTACTTGACCTCGTAAATTGCCACGTGATGCTAAAGATATTAATTGATTTTCGAGTCCTTCAGCAAAATCAGGTCGAGCCATCTTAATGTTTGCTAGACGGTCTCTTGCTTTAGGAGTAAGTATTTGTCTTAAGATCATTGCTTTTTGAGCTTCTACTTCAGCTTTTTGAGCTTCTGCATCTGCTTGTGCTTCTGATTGAGCTTGTAACTCAGCTTCTCTTTTTTTACGCAATTCTTCTAATTCGCGATCTTCAGACATAATTTTCACAACATATTAGTTATTGTTCTTCTCAATCTAATATTTTTTGAGTTCAGGATATTTTTCTTTAATTATACTAGTTGAAAGCTTATCAAGAAATGAACGTCCCTTTGGAGAGATGTTTCGTCCTTTCTTTGATGGAGCTATTAATCC
>JAEOUJ010000250.1 GCA_016839405.1 Candidatus Gerdarchaeota archaeon
TAATCGGAGCAGAGGAAAATACTGCTGATAGATTATTAGCTGAGATGTGGTTGGAATTAACAAAAGGAGCTTTAAAGTCAAAGCTAAGATCAGATATTCTAACTTTTATCAAAAGAGCAGATGAGGTAGCAAATTATGCAAAAAGAGCAGGAGAGAATTTTCTTATCCTACATAATTTAAAGTTACCAGACCATATTTTTGAAGAAATCCTAAAAGCATGTGAATTAATACATATGTCTATTGAAAAACTTGCAGAAGCATTATCAATTTATAGAAAAGATATTCAACGAACAGTTGATATAACAACTGAAATAAGTTTTCTAGAACATCAAGTTGATGGACTTTATTCTCGATTGAAAAATCACTACTTTGACTATCAAAAATTCTCAGATAATTTTGGTGGCCTAGTTATTTTTGATCACGCAATGAGAGATCTTGAAAAAGCAGCAAATTCTGCTGAAGATGCATCTGATGTATTGCGATCAATTGTGATTAGTGAAGTATAATATTGAAAAATAGAGAAGATAAATCTAACATGATGCAATGGGATGTTTAATGGTCGAAGTAATAACTATTGTTCTTGGAATCGTATCACTTTTATTAGCTTTTGCCATAGGCGCAAATGATGAAACGTTCGCTTCTGTTGTAGGTGTCAAAAGGCTTTCTGTTAGAACTGCAGTAATTATGGGTGCAATTATAGCAATTATAGGTGGTTATTTCCTTTCTGAAAAAGTTGGTAAAACTTTACGAGATGACATTTCTCCTGACTTATTTGACGATATAATTAATCCTGATCAAAATCCCATTTTAATTTCAATTTATGTGGCAATGGCAATTAGCTTAATTTTGGCATCAGTTTTTGGATTACCAATTTCTTCTACTGAAGCATTAGTTGGATCAATACTTGGATTGTCTATTGCCAAAGGGCAGAAAATCGAATGGGGTTGGAGTGGCATGGGAAAGGTTTTAACTACCTGGATTACTTCTCCAATTATTGGTTTTGTTATTTCATTTTTAATAATGAAATTAGTTAGATATATTCTAGGGAAGAGTATTAACAGCTTCAGAAAACATGAAAATGCAAATACAATATTTGGTGTTCTTTTATTAGCAATGGTAGTATGGACTGGTTTATCAAGGGCAGGAAATGATATAAATAACGCAATAGCTCCTATTGTTCCATTATTTGAGGATTTTGGGTATTGGGGTCAAAGACTACCTCTTCTAATCGGAGGAATAGGATTAGGTGCTGGTTTAATAATTATTGGCTGGAGAGTACTAAAAACTTTAGGGAATGAAGTTGTTGAATTAACACCAGAGTCAGCTTTTGTAACTGAAGGTTCAGCAGCAATGATAGTGTTTATTGCAGTTATTATAGGAATCCCAGTTTCAGGAACTATGGTTTTAGTATCAGCTTTTATAGGCGCTGGTGTTGGAATGAAGAAACCTATTAATTTAAAAACAGTACGAATGATTGTCTTGTTTGTTGTTCTAACTCCAATTATAAGTGGTTTAATTGCGGTTGGCTGCTATTTTGGGATAAGGTGGATGTTTTAGAAATGTTTGAACGAATATTAGGATTTAGAAGCATACAAAGGAAAATTGAACATAAATTAATTCAATTATCATTTATTCCAAGTAAATATTTTGAATCTCTATATGTTGAATGTGGAACTAAAATCACATGCCATACTTGTGATATATGTGAAATTGAAGAGAAAACAGTTCGTGATGAACTACTTAAATTAATGAAAAGAGGAAAAGTAGATACAAAAATTGAATTAGAAAAATTCCTTTTATTTGAAAGAATTAATGCTGTATATGTTAAAAGTAGTGGCATACGACTATTAATGAATGAACATGTAAATAAAATGAGTAAACAAAATTATAATAGGTTAGTAGAAATTCTAAAAGAATGTTCAATAGCAGCTAAATTAATGCATCAATCAGTAAAGCTGTTGTATGATAATTATGATAAGGCATTAGAAAAAGTTGAAGAATTAAAAACAAAATGCAATAAAATAATAGAAGGGCTTTTCTCTTTCAGATTTTGCGATAGAGATGGAGATGGAATTTTAGAATATTCATTTGAAGACCCTGAATTATTAATAGGGAATTCATTAAGAAGTTCATTGCAAGAAATGATAAATGTTGGTGATAAGATTATTCATATAATTAAAACATTTAGCTTTAATCATCAATCAATAAAGGAAAAAGAAGGAGAAAAAAAGAAGTAGAATTTTGATCAATAAGTGTTGATTTTTTCATACTTCTTTTAATTTTGGCGAATCGACAATTATTTCTTCAATTTTATTTTGAGCATATGCATTCTTAATTTCTCGAGCAATTCTTTTACCCATATACATAGACTCTCCCCATAAAGTATTAGCATAAGTGTTACCATTTGGAACCCATACTGTTGTTCCAGCTACTATCCTTCCAGAGAATTCAAAAGCATAGACTTTTGGCTCGGGTGTTACTATTGTTTCAATACAGAAAGGTCCTACTAGTCCCGTTTGCTTAACAAAATTATCGCCCATTTTTTGATATTCTGGAACAAGAGATTCGCGAACAATTATAGGAATGTTGCCAACAACAGTAAATGATGGCTCTTCAGTAGATACAAGAAATTGTGAATTAGCATTTGATTCAAGCCTTCTATCAAAACCAAGTAGTTCACATCGATTCATTAAAGGAGAACTAAAATAATGCGCATAAATTGAAACACCACTAACATATTCTTGGATAAAATCAACCATTTTACCTTTACTTTTTCCTAGGAAATCGTTTTTATCAATGGCAATAAAATAGCCTTTACCACCTTCAGCTCCATGAACTTTTACCATCACGGGTCTATCAATTAAATTGGGATTATCAAAAACCATTGGAATTCTAATATTAGCAGCTCCCAATAAACCTGAATTTCGATTTCTGAATCCTTCATATGCAAGGATTTTTACACCACCAAATATTGGATGCTTTATTTGTTTTAGATCTTTTACAGATAAATAACGAACAAATGAACCATGAGGTACAATTATCACATTATTTTCAATAGAATTAAATTTCCTAACTATCTCATTTGAGTCATTATAATGTTTTACACGTAAGATATTGATTTTATCTAGTATGTTTGGATATTGAGACCAAAGTTCCCAATCTCTATCAAAAACTACTGCGTAAACATCTAAGCCTTCTTCCAATGCACCAGGTATTATATTATAAAATGATGAATGAGAACTTGTTGTTGCTATAGCTACTTTTTGCCCCATAATTTCACAACATAAATTGATATAATTTGAAAGAAATAAAAGTAGCTATAAAAAATTATTGTAATAATTTATTGTAAAAGAATAATAAAAAATTGGAAAAAAATATTTTTGATTACATTCCAGCTCGTTTTTTCTCAGCTTGATTCCTTACCCTAATTGCTATTCCATTTAAGGAAAAAACAATTGAAATTAAAACTAAAGCAATTAACCACATTACATTTTCATATTTAGCAATACCACCTGGTAATAAAGGCAAATTATACATTGTGTATGGTAGATTCATGAAAGTTCCTGTAAAACCACTGAATACTTTATTAAAGATAATACCAGAACCAACAAACAAAACTGCAGCTGTTTCACCAGCTGCACGGCCTAATGAAAGAATAACGCCAGTTGTTATGCCAGGTAATGCAGGAGGTAAAACAACAAAACGAATTGTGCGCCATTTAGTAGCACCTAATGCAAAGCTTCCTTCTCGATATGTATTTGGAACGCTTTTTAACGCTTCTTGTGATGTTCTAATAATGGTTGGGAGAAGCATACAAGCTAAAGTCAACCAACCACCAATCATAGAATCTCCTAAACCTAAGGTTATGCTGAAAAAGGAATATCCAAAGAAACCTATAACAACAGAGGGAACTCCTGCTAGATTATTAATACCTTGATCAATTATTGACACCAAAAAACCTCCTCGTGTATATTCGGTTAAATAAATAGCAGCAGATAATCCAAGAGGTAATGCAATAAATATAGAACCAAAAATTAATAGAAATGTACCTAATATAGCAGGAAATATCCCATATCGCTCTTCTGAATAGCTGAAAGTTGAAAAAATTAATTTGAAACTAAAATTTTGAAAACCTCTAACAATTATGAAACCTAGAAATATTCCTAGAATAACCAAAATAAAAATTGCTGATGATGCTAACAAAACATAAGCAGTCTTTTGCGATTGTTTAGGAGTTAAGAGACGATTTCTTCTTGGTAAATCTTCAAAGCTGATTTTACTATAATCCCTTTCGATTAGTTTTTGTGTTTTTGTTTCCTTTCTAGCGTTCAAATATCTGATAAGTAATATGGTTGAAATTAAAAATAATATCACTCCAAAAAAGAAAGATGTTATTGTAATACCTTCTTTGATTTCTTCATTAATGGTTACAATTGATGTAACAATTCCTGTAATAATCAAAGAAACTCCAATAATATATATAGCAACAATTAAAATTATTTTAAACAAAATTTGTTTATCTATAGGAGTTTTATTTTTTACTAATATCATCATCTTTGCCTACTAAATTGTTTTGTAAATCTCTTTATGATTATATCTCCAACCAAATTAATGAAGAAGGTTATAAGAAATAAAACACAAGCAACACCAAATAGGGCATGATATTCAGTACTTCCTTGTGCTGTTTCTAAAATACCTTTAGCTAAAATAGAAGTTAAAGTATCTACTCCACGGAAAATATTCCACTGAAGATTTTTACCTCCGCCAGATAAATAATACACAGCCATGGTTTCCCCAATTGCTCGAGCAAATCCTAAAATATATGCTGCAGTAAGCCCTGAACTTGATGCTGGTACAACAATTTTTCGAATCGTTTGCCATTTTGTGGCACCAAGAGCATATGAACCTTCTCTATAAGTTCTTGGAACAGCTTTAATTGAATCATCAGCAATTGTTATGATTGTAGGTATTATCATAATTGACAAAACAATTCCAGCTGTGAAAGCTGTTCTTCCAGTAACCCAACCTAAAACATTTTGGAAAAACAGAACAAGTGTTCTCCAACCTATAAAACCATAAACGATTGATGGAATACTTGCAAGCATTTCAATAACAGGTTTCATGATTTTTCTCACAATATCAGGAGCTAATTCGGATAGGTAAATTGCACAAGCTGTACCAACAGGTATTGCAATAACAGCAGCAATAACTACTACTAGGAAAGTTCCTACAATCATTGGAAAAATACCATATTGTTCATGAGGAGTATCCCATTCATTGCCAAAAATATACTTAATAAAACCATATTCAGGAAGAATTTGGTAACCTTCCATAAATGTAAAGATAAAAACCAATAAAACAATAATAACAGAAAGACTTGCTGCAATAAGAAAAATAATTTGTTGTTTTGTTGTTTTTTGTTTACCAATATCAAGTATCATCATACTTGAGTCATTTTTTTTGGTAATAATTTCTTCTTGCACCAATGATTAGTCCTCATCGAATGTTTGTTTTTTTTCGTTTTCTTTTAAATTTTTCTTGATTTTTAGTAGTGGATATTGAGAGAAATTTTATTTCTCCAATAATTTATGTAAGATCATCTCTTTTAGTTTGAATTGCTATGTATCCAACGGAATCAACATAATATTGAGCTGTTGGGCTAAAAAGCCATTGAACATATTCCCATATCATTGAATCTACTCCTGGATAACCAAGAGTAACAATAAAAAGATCTCTTGAAATATCGTAACTTCCATCAAGAATTGTTTCTTTTGTTGGCTCAACACCATCAACATAAACAGTCTTTACTGTTGAATCTAAATAAGCAAGTCCACAATATCCAATAGCTTGAGGATTGGTTCCTATTTCTGTTACAACATCAGCATTAGAAGTTTTTTCTTGGAACCCTTCAACATAATCATCATCACCAAGAACTATTTCATCAAATGAACCACGAGTACCTGATGCAGAATCTCTAGCTATTACTAGAATATCTCCTGTTAAACCATTTCCTGCTAATAGTGGATCATCCCAAGTAGTAATTGTTCCATTAAAAATAGATTTGATTTCATCAATAGTTAAATCAAAGCTAGTTGTAACACTTGAATGAGTAATTACCGCCAAACCATCTTTGGCAATTGAATAGACTCTCAAATACTCTTCATTTGTAGTATAAGCAGTATCGTTCTCAGATGATTTAACAGCTCTTGAAGATACAGCAACATCGGCTTCTCCAACAATAAGAGCTGAAATACCAGTTCCAGAACCAGCAAATGAACCTTCTATAACTACCCCAGGATGAGTAGCTTCAAAATGATCTACTGTAGCTAAAATAATTGGTTCTACCGTAGTTGACCCTTTAACTGTTAATGTTATAGAAGTGCCTTCTCCGTTAAAAAATGCCCAACCGATAAGAACACCAGCACCCGTACCAATTGGAATTAATGCAATTAATATCCATGTCAGCAGATTGCTTGTTTTTCCAAATGACATTTTTATTTATTCACCACATTTCTATATTAATTCTAATTTCATCAATGTTTGGTTATAAAATAATAATTTTGTGAGTATTCTATAGTGAAATAATTATAACAATTTTGGGTATATAGACAGAATAAATAAGTATATAGATTGAAGAACAAAACAATATTTAAAGAAAAATCAATTAAGGAATTTTAATTGGAGTCAATCAATTTGGTAGTTAAAAGAAAAATTCAATTGACAGGCAAATCAACATATACTGTTAGTCTTCCGAGAGAATGGATAACAAGATACAATATTGATCAAGGTGAAGAATTATCTATCCTTGAGCAAGCTGATGGAACTTTGCTTATTTCAAAAGGAGTTCTAAGTACTTTAAAAGAAAAAGAAATCGTTATTGATATAGATAAAATAGATGATATTAATCTTTTAGAGAAGATTATTATTTCAAAATATTTAGCAGGATTTTCAAAAATTACAATTCGCTCAAGAAATGATATACCACCAAAAATAAGTAAAGCTATTTCTACAACAGTTGGTAATCTTATTGGAAGCGAGATTATTTCTGAGGGTTTTAAAGAAGTGGAAATTCGTGATTTAGCGATTCATGGTGAATTTCCATTAGATAAAGCATTACGACGCGCACATCTTATTGCGAGAAATATGCAAATTGTTGCACTTGATTCTTTCATAAATATTGATATTGATAGTGCTAAAGACATTTTCGAACGGGAAAGCTCAGTTGATAGATTGTATTTCTTAATTCGAAGAGAAATTGTTTCAGCTCTAGAAAATCCTACTTTTCTAAAAGAATTGGATCTTAAACCTCAAGAAGTATTATATATTTACCCGGTAGCAAAATCACTGGAAAAAATCGCAGATCATTGTGAAGGAATTTCTCAAAGCTGTTTAGATCTTGGTAAAGGAAAAATCATTGAAGAAGAAGCTAAGGTTTATTTACAAAAATATTCAAAACTAGCTGTAGAAATTCATACACAAGCAATTCAAGCATTTCTTTCAAAAAAGATAGATTTAGCTTTTAAATCGATTAAAATTTTTGAAAAATTACATAAACAATTAGCAAATAAAGAATTAGCAAGGCAAAGATCCAAAGATATTGATGTTGAAATTCAAATTCAACATGTAGAGAGGCACCTTGATAGGATATGTGGTTATGGTTTGGATATTGCAGAAATGGCAATTGATAGAATTCAATAAGTAATTAAACTCATATTTATAAAAAATCAATCTATCGGATCTCTCTTAGCAGCTACTACAAATGTGCTTTCTTCGCCAATATTGCACGCATGATCAGCAATACGTTCTATATATCTAATAGATAATATTAAACTAACTGCAGCACGAGTTGTTTTACCATTTTTTTGCATTTCACCAATTATCTCATCGATTAATTTTTCCTGTAATTTATCGATTTCATCATCTTGTTTTGTCCATTTTTTAGTATCGACAACTTTTCTTTCTAAGAAAAATTGGATGCTCTCAGAATACATTTTATTAGCTTTTTTAGCCATTTCAATTATCTTCTCAACATATAATTGCATATTAACCATAGATCGATCTATATAGTTAGAACTATGAGCAATGTGAACTGCGTCTCGAGCAGTTCTTTCAATTTCATTAGCTATTTTTAAACTTGAAATTAGAAAACGCAAATCAGTAGCAAAAGGTTGATGTAAAACAATATTATTTACTATGCTTTTTTCCAATGACACTCTATATTTTCTTACTTTTTCGAATTTAGCTTCCAGTTCTTTATATAATTCTTCATCATCGTTTAATAAAACAGTTATACTATCATTCAGCATTTCATCAGTAAGATGTGCCACTTTTTTAAGACGTATAACACTTTTTTCCATCATTTCTTTAAATCGTATTGTTCCGCTAAATTTTGTTTTTTTCATTATAACTTCCTCTACGCTTTTTAACCAAATCTCCCCGAAATATATTCTTCTGTCATTTTTCGCTGTGGCTCTCTAAAAAGCCATTTTGTTCGATTAAATTCTATCAATTCGCCTAAATTGAAAAAGGCTGTAAAATCAGAAACACGGGCAGCTTGTTGCATATTATGTGTCACAATAACTACAGTATAATCTTCCTTCAATTTTGTTATTAAATCTTCTATTTTTGCTGTAGCATGTGGATCTAAGGCACTACATGGTTCATCAAATAAAATTACTTCTGGTTCAACTGAAAGTGCTCTTGCTATGCACAATCGTTGTTGTTGCCCACCAGATAAAGATAAAGCATTGTCTTTTAATCGATCACTTACTTCATCCCATAAAACAGCTTTTTTAAGGCAATTTTCAACAACACCACCCAAATCCTCATGTTTCACACCATGAATATAAGGACCATAAGCAACATTATTTTCAATAGACATAGGGAAAGGATTTGGTTTTTGGAAAACCATGCCTATACGTTTCCGAAGAGCAACAACATCAATTTTCTCGCCATAGATATTTAAATCATCAAGCATAACTTTTCCTGACACTCTAGAAATTGGTACTAAATCATTCATTCGATTTAAATCTCTTAGAAAAGTCGTTTTCCCACAACCTGATGGACCTATTATAGCAGTTACATTATTCAAAAAAATAGGCATTGAAATAGTATCTAAAACGCGGTTATCGCCATACCAATGACTTAGTTGAATAGTTTCCATCTTAACTTCATATTTCTCAAGTAGCTTTTCGTCAATTAATTCAGGATAATCTGTTAAATCTTCTGCAATCTTAATAGCAATCTCTGCTTCATTAGATTTCTCTTTAGATAACTTTTTTTCATTTTTTTTAATTGACATTAATTCACCACTTAGGTATAAACATAATCCACGACGGATAATTTACAAATATATATTTCGTATAGTAAGACAATAGATGACAATATTAGAATGTAATTTAAAAGATTTTGAAAAAATCTTATCCAAATTATTAACTGGAAATAAAAGTATATTTTATAAAAAATATTATTGAAGTAACTTTATCTTTTAAATGATGGTTTTTTTTATGCTATTAAAAAATAATATCTTGAAAATAAATGTTTAGTGTAGCAAGTTTTTTGATAACTTTACGTGAAACAATTGAAGCAGCGTTAATTATTGGTATTCTATTAACGTATTTAAATAAAGTAGATCAGAAGAAATTACGAAAGGATATTTGGATAGGGACAATTGCAGCTATTTTTGTTTCAATAGGAGCAGCTCTGCTATTTTATTTTGTTTTAGGAGGATTCGAACAATATGAAAATATAATAGAGGGATTTGCTATGATTATTGCTGCAGCAATTTTAACATGGGTAATAATTTGGATGTTAAAAACTGGAAAAGATATGAAAGGAAATTTGGAAGAAAAAATTGAAGTAACAATAAGCGGTGAAAAACGATTTGGATTAATCTTTCTTGCTTTTATTTCTGTAGCGAGAGAAGGCATTGAAACAGTATTATTTATGGTTGGAGTTATTTCTGTTGAAAATAATGTTGCTGCGATAATCTGGTCAAGTATTCTAGGTATAATAATATCAGTTATTATTGCATTGATAATATTTTGGGGTGGGAAAAAAATTAACTTGAAGCATTTTTTCAATATAACAAGTGCTATTTTAATTATCTTCGCTGCGGGATTATTTACTCATGGTATACATGAATTACAAGAATTAGGATGGTTTGGTTCAGAGAACTTCTTTTTTCAAAGAGTTGTTTGGGATACAAGTGCAATTTTAAATGATAGTACAAATGAAATTGGACGATTTCTTAGAGCTCTTGTTGGTTACCAGGATAAGCCAACATGGTTGGAAATCATTTCATATGGAA
>JAEOUJ010000021.1 GCA_016839405.1 Candidatus Gerdarchaeota archaeon
ACAATCACTTTTTCATAAGGAGCTTTCCCTGTTATTGTAACGCTCATGAATAGAAGTGAATAAAACCAAAGTCTGATTTGTTCTCGCATTTCACAAACAGATCGTGCAGGAAACCAATCTTTCCAATAATTGTTATCTTCTAGATACTTCAACGTTGAAAAAGGAACAATTCCTGCATCAAGCCAACAATCACCAACTTCAGTTATTTTTGAAACTATTTTATTACACTTTGGGCATCTAATTTTAACATCATCTATCCATGGTCTATGTAATTCAGTTAAGTTTTCTAAACCATCAACTGCCTTATCAAATAATTCTTTCTTAGAACCTATTACTGTAAGTTCACCACAATTATTACATTCAAAGAAAGGCAATGGTAAACCCCAATATCTTTTACGAGAAATGCACCAATTACCCATGTTTGATAACCAATCTAACATTCTTTTCTCATAGAATTTTGGTTCCCATTTAACATTCTTCACAACGTCTTTTAATTTTGGTCTTATTTCTTCACAATCTATAAACCATTCATCAACTAATCGAAAAACTAACTCTTCATGACAACGCCAACAAGTAGGATAACGATGTGTATATTGTTGTGTTTTATATAATAATCCTCGTTCTTTTAGTAAATCTATTACTTTTTCAGATATTTCGTCAACATTCATTCCATGAAAATAATCGAAATCCTTTGTAAAATAACCAAAATCATCTATTGGCGAAAGAACAGCTAATTTATTTATCTTACTTAATTCATGATCTTCAAATCCACAACCTGGCGCTATGTGAACAAAACCTGTTCCTTCATCTTCTGAAACTTCCAACCATTCAATAACTCTATGTTCTACATCTTTTTGAGCTGTTAAATCAGCAAATGGTGATTTCAAACCTAAATTTAGTAACATATTGCCTTTTAATTCATCTAAAAATATAAAGTTGTTATTCAATAAAGATAGTTGTTTTTTAGCAAGATAATAAATTTCATTATTTTGCTGAACTTTATAATATTTTAGATTCGGATTTACTGCAACTGCTGTATTTGCCGTTAAAGTCCATGGCGTGGTTGTCCAGACAAGTAGATATTCATTTGTACCTCTATTTTTTGGATCCAATATCTCAAATTTTACAAATACTGCTGTATGTGTTAATTCTTTATATGAATCATGTTGTTCATGTTGAGATAGCGATGTACCACATCTAACACACCATGGCATAGGTAAATGTCCTTTAACTATCCAACCTTTTTGATGACAAGTTTTTAGAAAATACCAGATATAAGAGATATTAGTATCTGAGTGGGTATAGTAAGAATTATCCCAATGCATCCATTGACCTAATCTTATAGATTCTTTTGTTATTAGATTTGAGTATTTCTCAATACGCTGTTTACATTTATTGGAGAAGTTTTCTAAACCAAATTCTTCTATTGCACGTTTTGAATTCAATCCTAATGATTTTTCAACTTCAACTTCTATCCATAATCCTTGGCAATCAAAACCATTTTGAAATCTTTGTTTATATCCTTTCATAGACCAATATCTTTGTATAAGATCCTTTAATGTACGTCCCCAAACATGATGGAGTCCCATAGGATTATTTACTGTTATTGGTCCATCTATGAAGGAATATATTTTAGCTGAAGCTTCATTCAATCCGACCAATTTTTTGAAGATTTTATTATCTTCCCAAAATTGTAATATGTTATCTTCTAAAGAAAGTAAATCCAATTTAGAATCTACTTTTGGATAAAGCTCATTATATTTGTTTGACTTTTGTTTAGTTTCTAATTTCACGATTCCTCATTTTAAGTTAATCTCCTAAAATAAATCTGAAAATGAGTATGAGTTCCACTAAGTGAAGTTTTTAATAGAAAGTATTTACCAGGATATAATTTCATGATCCCTCATGTTTTCACCTTAGGAATATTATACTCAATTTCAAAATGTTTGATAATTATTTATAAGCATTTCTAAAAGGCGATTTTTCTCTAAAAGTGTTAAGTACCATCTTAATAGAACACTTTTTAAACAGTTTAAAGGTCTTATTTATAAAGGCTTTATAAACTATTTATAAATGAAAGTTGATTTATAAAGAATCTAAAAAATAAATCCTCTGGTTAGGAGAAAAATCAAATGGTTAAAATCGATTATGAAATTCAAAACTGTGTGGCCTCTGGGAGTGTCGAAACATCTAGAATCGATCTTTATGCTTTAGCTGATCAGCTAAATGATAAACCTGAATACTTTGTTTCCTACGAACCTGAAAAATTCCCTGGCTTAGTTTTAAAAATACCTAAACCAAAGGTAAGTTCACTAATATTTGCTTCAGGTAAGATGGTTATTACTGGAGCAAAAAGTGCTGAACAATTACATTCTGCTGCTGATGAAATAGTCAAAGTTTTAAAAGCAGCCGGTGCAAAAATCACTGGAAAACCAGAAGTAACTGTTCAGAATATTGTTGCATCAGGTAACATAAATGCAATTATTAATCTTGAGCTAGCTTCTATTATGCTTGAGGGAAGTATGTATGAACCAGAACAGTTCCCTGGTTTAATTTACAGAATTCGTGAACCAAAAACTGTTTTGCTTTTGTTCCAAAGTGGTGCTTTTGTTTGTACTGGTGCGAAGAAGGAAGAATTCGTTAGTGAATCTACTCGCAAAACATATGAAATTTTAAAGGAAGTTGGTGCTTTAGAAGAAGAATTCTAATTCTATCTTCTTCTTTTGTTATTTATTTTTTTAACTTTGACTATTTTCAATTCTAATTAAATTAATTTTTTAATTTAATCTGTTAAGAAAAAGAATAATGAATTTTTATTCATTATACTAAATTAACACAAATTATTTCCCTTTAGGTTTAATTACTAATAGAATAATAGATCCAACTGCTATTAAACCACAAGAGCATACAGCAAAAAACCATCCTATACCAAATGTACTCCAAGTAATTGTATGTGTAGTCCCAGTAAACAATGCTACTAAACCTAAATAAATTTCAGCTTGTGTTTGAAATGCACTATTCCAATTATATAACATAAAGCATCCTGCTATTCCTAATCCACCACCAATAAAACCTAAAAGAGCTCCTGCAATTCTTAAACCGGAATTACCTCCAAAAATTGAGAGAAATATACCTAAAGTAGCTAATCCAAGTCCGATAAGTGATAAATATATAACAATGTCAGGATAGGGTTCAGTTAAAGACATATAGGTATCCCATTCATCTTTACCAATATATTCTTCATCATGTTCAGGATTACCTAAAACCATTCCGTCAACTACATTATCACCATCTCCTCTAAAATATGCATTAACTTGAAAGGTAAAATCAGTATCTGTTGGAATGTCAATAAATCGAGCTTTAGCAGTTGTAACTGGCATTAATATAAAAAGAACAATACCCGTTACACCAATAATAGAAAATAAAATTGGTAACACTCTTAATTTCAAAATAACTCACCTATAATTTAATATGTTTAAAAATGATTTTCTGATTATTTAAATTTCCCTAGATTGAAAAGAAAAACAGTAAAAAAAATATTTAGTAGTAATAAAAAAACAAAAAAAATGAAATTAAATTTCATTTATTCTTGAAGTCATTATAGGCTTTAAAAACGAAATTAAAGCCACCCGTTTCTTCTCCTTCTTCTATTGTAATAGTTTGAGGTGCTTCTCTAAATTCCTTATCAATAAGATCTGATTGGATGGCAGCTTTGAATTTTTCCATTGGACGAGAATCTTTACCAACCCAAGTGTAAATCATCATTGCTTCTTCGCCCATCAAAGCAGCAACGACAAAGACATCATTAGAATCAAGGGATTTTCGAGAGAAAGGAACTTCATCATAATGAACAATATTACCTTCTTGTTTAATACGTATCATTCTAAATTTAGGTTTAAAGCTAGTATCAACGTGAATTAACATAGAGGGTGTATCACCTTCAACTACTTTAAAATCTGGTCCTAAAGCATCTAATAATTCTTGATCTTCTTCTCCCTCAAAACAAGAATCTACACGTGGTCGTCCACGACGTTCAACATCCAAATCTTGAGCAGTTTTTGCAGCTATGAATTTTTCATCCACTTGAGATGTTTTTCCAATCCAAATCCAAATAGTTTTACCTAAATCAATAACATAAGAATCTCCGGTATTGAATTTAGGTTCTTTTATAGGAACAAGTTCTCCTTTTTGTATATGATAAATGATTTTATCTTTAACCAATATTTTCACCTTGAGATTACTAGTGATATATAACCACAGTAAACAATCATATAAAAAAACCTTTCACAAGGGATAATTAGGATTATATTACTAATTATGAATAAAATATCAAATATTATTTAAAGATTAAATTGATTATCATCGTATTAGAAATTTAAAAGGTGTGTATTTTGAATTGTAAAACAATTTTTAGATTATCAATTATTTTTGGATTGTTTATTCTTTTATTACCAATCTTTTCTTTAATAGTAGTAAATTAAATATTAAAATCAAAATATGCATTAAAGTGATTGAGATGGAACAAGAAAGATTACCCTTTTTTCGAGTGAAAGGTACAAATTATGAAATTGGTTTTCAAATAGGAAAGGAATTCAAAAAACAAATAAATAATACTCTTACTAATCGAGCGAAATTTATTGAACTTAAAAATCGAGATTCACGAAATAAAAGTCAAATCAATAAAATGCTTGAATTATCAAAATTAATTTTTCCAAATTATATTGATGAAATGCAGG
>JAEOUJ010000251.1 GCA_016839405.1 Candidatus Gerdarchaeota archaeon
AGATCAAGATGAGTTAAAATATATTGTTAAACTATGTGAACAACGAATAGTTGTAGAGGTATAAAAAATTATGAAAATTGGTTTTTTACATTCAATAATTAGAATGGATGAGAAGCTTTTGTTAAATGAGTTAAAAAAACGTAATAATCTAGAGGTTTTAATGATAGATGATAGAAACCTTGAATTTACGTTAGGACGCAATAATTTCCCATTTGATGTTGTACTTGAAAGATGCATTAATCATTCAAGAGCACTTCATTCACTTAGACTTTTTGAAAGTGTGGGTATAACCTGTGTAAACACATACAAAGTTGGAAATATATGTGGTGATAAATTACTTACATCAATTGCATTAGCAGAAAATAAAATATTTCAACCAGAAGTTAGAGTAGCATTTACAGAGAATTCAGCTTTACTAGCAATTGAGGATATGGGTTATCCTGTTGTTTTAAAACCAGCTATAGGCTCATGGGGCAGATTGATTTCTAAAATTAATGATAGGGATGCAGCAGAAGCTATTCTTGAACATAAAAAAATACTTGGAAGCTATCACCACTCTATTTATTATATACAGAAATATATAGAGAAAAAAGGTAGAGATATAAGAAGTTTTGTTGTTGGAGATGAATGCATTGCTGCAATTTACCGCACGTCTGATCATTGGATTACAAATACAGCAAGAGGAGGAATAGCATCTAATTGTGAAGTAACACAAGAATTAAGCGATATATCATTAAAAGCTGCAGAAGCTGTTGGTGGTGGAGTTGTTGCAATTGATTTATTTGAAACAGAAAAAGGTATGAGTGTTAATGAAGTAAATTATACAATGGAATTTAAAAATAGTATTGATACAACTGGAGTAAACATTCCAAAAATAATTGTTGATTATGTTTTGGAGGAGGCCAAGAAATGAAGGTAAGCATACTTGGTGCTAGTGGATATGCAGGTGGTGAGCTGTTAAGATTATTATTGCAGCATCCTGAGGTGGAAGTTTTCCAATTAAGCTCTGAGAGACTATCAGGAAAACCTGTATCATTTGCTCATCCAAACTTGAGAAAAAAGACAGATATAAGATTTTGTAGTAAAAATGATCTTAAAGATGCTGATTTATTGTTTTCAGCTTTACCTCATTCCCAACTTATGAAAGAATTTGATAATTATGCTTGTTTGACTGATAAACTCATTGATCTATCATCAGACTTCAGATTAAAAAATCCAGAGGATTACCCAAAATGGTATGGTGTTGAACATCCTAAACCGGAGTTATTGGATAAATTTGTTTATGGTATAGTTGAATTACATAGACATGAGATGAAAAAGTCAAATTTTATTAGTAGTGCTGGTTGCAACGCAACATCTGTAATTCTACCTCTTCATCCTCTTTTAAAGAATTCAATGGTTGATTTAAATTGTCCAATAACAGCTGAGACAAAATGTGGTTCTTCAGAGGGTGGTAATAAGGTTTCTGAAGGTTCTCATCACCCAGAGAGAAGCGGGTGTGTTCGTTCATATAAACCAACTGGACATAGACATACAGCTGAAATGAAACAGGAGTTAGGAGTGTTTGTCAATTTTTCAGCAACATCAATTGATATGGTAAGAGGAATACTTATGACAGCTCATGTTTTTTTGAAGAATGGCTTTTCGGAAATGGATATTTGGAAAGCATATCGTAGCGAATATGGAAGGGAGCCATTTATTCGAATTGTTAAGGAGAAAAATGGAATTTATCGATATCCTGAACCTAAAATTCTAAGTGGTTCAAATTATTGTGATATAGGTTTTGAGTTAGATAAAAATCGGGTTGTCGTTATTGGTGCTATTGATAATCTTATGAAAGGGGCTGCTGGGCAAGCATTACAAGCCATGAATGTTATGTATGATTTTGATGAAAAAACTGGTCTTGAATTTACGGGGTTGCATCCAATATGATTGTCGTAAAGGTAGGAGGAGCATCAGAAATAAATTATGATCATGTTCTTCAGGATATAGTGAATTATAAAGATGTAGTTTTAATCCATGGTGGATCTGATGAGTTAAATAATATCTCTTTGAAACTTGGAAAACCACCTCTAATTATTACTTCAGAATCAGGTCATGTATCAAGAAGAACTGATAAGGAGACATTAGAAATTTTCAACATGGTTTATTGTGGTAAAATGAACAAGATGATTGTTGAAAAACTCCAGAAATTAGGAATTAATGCAATTGGTCTCAGTGGAATAGATGGTAAATTAATGATTGGTAAACGTAAAAATATTACTATTGTTGAAAATGGTAAAAAAAAGATATTGAGAGATGATTATACAGGAAAAGTAGAATATGTTAATGTTGATTTATTAAAACTACTTATAAGTAATGGTTATTTGCCTGTTTTAACTCCTCCAGCTTTAAGCTATGAACAAGAAGCAATCAATGTTGATGGTGATAGAGCATCAGCTGTTATTGCTAGTTCATTAAATGCAGATGTATTAATTATTTTATCTAATATCCCAGGATTATTAATGAATGTCAATGATGAGAGCAGTTTAATTAAAGAAATAACAAAAGAAGATTCTGAAAAAGCAATGTTGTTTGCTCAAGGTAGAATGAAGAAAAAAGTATTGGGTGCTTTTGAGGCTTTAGAAAATGGAGTAGACAAAGTAATTTTTAGCGATGCTAGAATAGAAGAGCCTATTACAAAAGCTTTACAAGGATGGGGGACAGTAATCCATTGAGCAGTACAAAGATTTTAGAAGATACTTATGAAATTGATGTTTATCCTCGAAGAGATATAGTTCTTATTCAAGGAAAAAAAAGTAAACTTTATGATGAAAACGGTAAAGAATATATTGATTGCGCTTCAAATATTGGTGTTTCAAATATTGGTTATTCTAATGAAAAGATAGCAAAAGCATTGTATGATCAATATATGAAAATTGCAAATTGTTATTGTATGTTTTATAACGATGTGAGAGCTAAAATTGCAAAAAAACTAATTGAATTAGCACCAGGAAATCTTAACAAAGTATTTTTCTGTAATTCTGGCACAGAAGCAATCGAAGCAGCGATTAAATTTGCCCGAGCATCTACTAACAAAAGCAAATTAATCTGTGCAATACGTGGATTTCATGGTAAAACAATGGGAGCGTTAGCTGCAACATGGGATAAAGAGTATCAAATTCCCTTCATGCCAATGTTAGAAGGTTTTGTTCATGCTCCTTTTAATAATTTTGAAAAATTAGAAGCATTAGTTGATAATAATACATCTGCAATTTTACTCGAGCTAATACAGGGGGAAGGGGGAATAAGGATTGGAGATAAAACATATTTTAAAAAAGTTTGGAATTTATGCAATGAAAGAAATATAATTCTTATAATTGATGAAGTTCAGACAGGGTTTGGCCGAACAGGAAAAATGTTTGCATGTGAACATTATGATATAACACCTGATATCTTATGTTTAGCAAAATCCATTGCTGGTGGAATACCAATGGGTGCAGTGATTTGTAATGATAA
>JAEOUJ010000252.1 GCA_016839405.1 Candidatus Gerdarchaeota archaeon
AAAGTTTTAGCAGTTAATGGTAAACCTATAGATGAGCTCATTGATTCTACATATGAAAAGGGAAATATAGAGTGGGATTTCAAGCGAAAAAAACTATACATGTTTAAAGTTGCACCAAGACATTTTGGAGCTGATGCTGTATTTACGATTAAGAAAGCTAATGGTGAAACATCAGAACATGTATTCAAATCAAGCACTGAATACTCCTTTGAATTATTCAAATATCCCAAAGAAAGGCTCATTATGAAAACTTGGCTTAATAAAAAGATTGCTTATTTACGATTTTATTCTTTTGAGGAAGAAGGTTATATGGATGAAGAACACGATTTACTCATTTCATTCTACAAACATATTAAGGATTATAATTACCTCATTCTTGATATTACAGGTAATCAGGGTGGTAATTACCTTCCATGGATGAAGAATGTTATTGCTCCTTTAACAAAAAAGAAACTTGAAAGTAAAATGTATCTTGGTTTCAGACAAGGAAAATATGCTAATTTATTTAGGGACCTATATGTCACTAAAGTTAATAAAGTTGTACCAAAAGATTCTTTTGATTATCTTCCTCCTGAAGTTCTAAAGGATGATTTTACAATTTATGATTATACTCAAATTGTAGAACCATCAAATGAAGTTGATTTTAAAGGAAAGATAATAGTCCTTATTGATATGATTACTTTTTCTGCAACTGATGCTTTTGCGTTATTCTGTAAAGAAACAGGTTTTGCTAAGTTGTATGGTGTTCCTACTGGTGGCGATGGTATTAGTGAATCACCAATCTATTTTGTCCTACCTAACTCAAGAATTGTCATTAGATTTCAACCTGGAATGGGAATTGATTACACTGGACAAGCAGGCGAAGAAGATAGAGTTCATCCTGATGTTTATTTTGAAGGCAATCATCAGGAAATATTGGATTTCGTATTAAAAGAAATAGAAAAGGAAGAAGAAAAAAAATAATAAAAAAGGATAATTTCTATGAAAAATCCTTTTTTTATTAATAGTTAAATTCGAATCTTTTCCAGCGACCATCTTGATTATTAACAAAAATTCCAACAGCTTATCCTGGAATTTCTTTTGAATAAGTTTGATAATCAAGCCAATTACCAAAAAGATGAAAGGCTTGACTATTAACTTTTATCTTGTTTATTGCTTTGGTCTATGTGCAATCTGGCTTCCAAGCGATATCTATGTTTAGTCTTTTGTTTGCTCCATTTAATCAAAGTAATTCAACACACCATGTATTTTTGCTTTGATGAGTTTTTTTGGAGAAAGATCCTTTGCACCTTTTTCCTTCATTCTATCAATGAATTCTCTTGTTACACCATGGATTCGAAATTCAATTAGTTCTTGAACTGTTATATCTTTATAACCCATAGACCAAATTTCTTTGATATAATCTGGCTTCACACCATGTATGCGCATTTCTATTAATTTTTGTGGAGATAAATCTGTAAAACCTAATTTATTGATTTCTTGTATATATTCTGGACTTACTCCATGTATCTTCATCTCAATGACTTTTCGTATTGTTGGTCTTTCATTAAAGGTTCTTTGATAATCTACGAAGTGTTCTGATTTTACTCCATGAATTCTCAATTCAAGAAATTCTCTTAAACTTGGTTCAAATCCAAGAGCTCTTATTTCTTTTACATAATCCAAAGAGAGTCCGTGTATTTTCATTTCAACCAATTCATTAGCTGAGAGTTCGCCAAATCCTATTTGTTGCATTTGTTTAATGTACTCAGGAGAGATTCCATGAATCTTAAATTCAACTAACCTATTTGCTGATAGATGCTCAAATCCCTGACTAGCCACTTCTTTTACGAAAGAATCATTGATTCCATGGATTTTCATTTTTATTATTTGACCTAAAGGCACTTTTTCATTATAACTTTGAATTATTTTTATGATAAAAGAAATTGTTATACTATGTTTAGCTAATTCTGTTAATTGCTGTGCACTTGGATTAGTATAACCAAGTTTACGCAATTGCTTAACATAATCTGTTTCTAATCTAAATTTCCTAAAACGTATTATTTGATTGATTGAAAAATCCTCATCTAATTCTTTAAACGCAGAAATGTAATCAGGGGTTACACCATGAATCCGCATTTCAACTAATTTATTTGCAGATAAATCACTATAACCTAGTTTTTTGAGATCATCAATGTATTCAATAGTAACTCGATGAATTCCCATCTTGATTAATTGTGATTCTGGTAAGTCTTTGAATCCACGTTTCCTTAGTTGATTAATATATTCAGGATGAACTCCAAAAATGATGAAACTATACAAATCATCATCTGAAAGTTTCTTATAACCTTCTCTAGCCAATGCTTTCACAAAGGCTGGATCAACATTCTGTAAAATTAATTCCTTAAGCTCAGCATGAGAAATTCCATCTTCTTGGACTATCTCTCTTAGAGCTTGTAAAAATTCAGGTTTAACGGCTGGTTCTAAGTTGACCGCCATTTGTTCAAAGTTCCTGTAAGAAACTTTTCTAAAATCTCGAGGGTCAAATCTGTAAGATTTAGACTCTGAGAATTCGCTATCTAACTCCTCTAGGAGTTTTTGCCCTTTTTCAGCAGAAATTTTACCTTCTGCTATATCCTTAAGTATGCTCAAACGAGCTTCCTTCATAGCTATACCTCATTTGTTAAGGACAGCTCAGATATGCTGGAAATCGTTTTGATTTCCGTTTGATAATTGATTGTTAATTAATCAGTGAGATATTACCTGATTATTATCACTCAAATTATCTATTTCGCATTCTGCTGTCTATGATTATTGTCATTTTTTCTGTTATAAACTTATTTAAAAGACATTGAATTGGAATTCTATATTCAGATTTCATTTTCCACAACTTTAGAAATAAAATACTGTGATTTTTAATAGAAGACAATTAATGAAATTTTGATTCTATGAAACGCATCAACTTGTCAATACAAAAACAATCAACAAATGGAAAGATAAAATTGCTAATTCTATTTGGTTTTTTGTTAGTCATTATCTTGTTGTTAATAAGTACAACTAGCATAATAGCAGATGATGATGACGATGATGATGAGTTTGAGGATGTATCAAAAAGCCTTGGATGGGCATCAGTAGGATTATTTGCTGTTTCAATAATTTATATTGTGTTTTATCAAACATTCAAACTTACAAGAAGAATTTCTGATGAGAGTCGATTAGCTAACTTTAAAACAAATTATGGATCATTCTTTCGTAGAATTCAAAAACTAATTTTGTACATACATTATATAAGTGGTTTACTAGCTTTGGGTGTACTTTTAGTTCATGGAATATTGCTTACAAAAGATGATACAGAAGCTATTATTGGATGGGTTACTGCAGGTGTTTATATCTTCTATATATTAACAGGATTAGTTTTATGGTTTAAGATAATACCACCGAAAAGAAAACCAAAATTTCGGAAGGCGGTTCTTTATGTTCATCGAAGTCTTTTACTCTTCGTAATTATTATTGTCATTCATATTATTCACCTAACAATAGCAGATTAATAATTTGAACGTGAAAACACACAACATTTAATTTTTAGAAAGATTATTTATTTGCATTACAATTATGAGGGAATTATTTGAAGCTATTTGAACCAATTAAAGTAGGTAATATAGAAATTCGTAATCGAATAGTTATGCCGGGTATGGAAACTAATTTTGGTGATGAAAAAGGCAATGTCACTGAAAAAACTATCAAGTATTATCAATTACGAGCCAAAGGTGGCACTGGTTTAATAACTGTTGAAAGTATTTTCTTTGATTCAGTTGGGCGTGGAACGCTTAATATGCTAAGTATTGATAGCAATAAGAAAATTACTGGTTTAAAGAAATTAGCTAATGTAATTAAAAATGAAGGGGCTAGAGTTATTGGCCAGGTTTACCATGCTGGAATACAATCCACTAGTTTTATTCAAGGTGAACAAATAGTTGGGCCTTCTGATATTCCTAGTAAATTGACAGGTGTAATTCCTAAACCTATGACTAAGAAAATGATCAAAAAATCAGTTGAAGGTTATGCAACTGCTTGTCAAAGATTACAAAAAGCTGGATTTGACGGTGTAGAAATACATGCTGGTCATGGGTATTTATTGAATCAATTCTTCTCAAAGCTATATAATAATCGAACTGATGAATATGGTGGAACTCTCGAGAATCGCATAAGATTTGCTATAGAAGTTTTACATGCTATTAGAAAGAATTGTGGTGATAATTTCTTAATTTGTTATCGAATTAATGGCCAAGATTTCATTGAAGGAGGATTAGTTGTAGAAGATATGGCAAAAATTGCTAAACGATTAGAAGAGGAAGGAGTTGATATGATTAATATTACCGGAGGAATCTTCGATTCACCTTATTATCCTGTTGTTCCTTTTATGAATCAACCTCGAGGTGTTTATTCAAAATATTCTGCAATAATTAAGAAATCTGTTGAAAAAATACCAATTTGTGTTGTTGGACGAATAAATACTCCTGAAATTGCTGAAGAAATCCTAAAAGATAATCGTGCTGATATGGTAGCAATGGGTAGGGCAGTTATATCAGATCCTTTTCTACCACAAAAAACTAAGGATGGCAGAAGGGAAGAAATTATTATTTGCACTGGATGCAATGCTTGTTTAAATCAAATTTTAATAGAAGAACAAGTTGCATGTTCAAATAATCCTAATCTACTTGGAATGTATGAAGATATCAAAGAAGCAGCTGATAAGAAAAAAGTTTTAATTATTGGAGCTGGTCCAGCAGGACTGGAAGCAGCTGTTGTTGCCAAACTTCGTGGTCACGAGATTTTACTTATTGAGAAAGATGATAAAATCGGAGGTAATCTTGTATTAGGAGCACAAGCTCCGATGAAAAAAGAATCTTACAATTTTATTGCCAAATATAACTATCTTTTGAAAAAATTTGACATAAATGTAAAGCTCTCAACTCCTTATAGTAAAGATTTGTTAGAAGAATTCCGACCAGATATTGCTATATTAGCAACTGGGTCTAAACCTTCGATTCCGGAAATTGATGGTTTAGAAGGTAATTATAGGCTTTATACAGAAAACCTATCTGGTAACATTACAGAGGGTGAAAATATTGCATTGATAGGTGGTGGAATGGTTGGCATTGAAGTTGCGAATTTCCTTTCTAGTAAGGGTAAAAAAATAACCATTTTTGATGAAAACTCTGTTTTGGGAACAGATCTATATTCATTAGTTGGTTCAGAGATAGTTCAAAGAACAAATGACGATAAAAATATCACAGCAATAACTGATGCAGTAATTAACAAAATTGATGGAAAAACTATCATTGGAAAGCAGGGGCAAAAAGAATTCTCTTTGCAATTTGATGATATTATAATTACTACTGTACCAACTCCTTCTTGTGATATGGAATCTGAAATCAAGCAAAGTATTTCAAAAGTATTCAAAATTGGTGATTGCAAGAAGAAAAATGTTCGTAAGATATTGGAAGCAGTTGCAGAAGGGTATGAAATAGGCAAGACATTAGAAATAGCTGAACCACCACCATCAATGGATGAAATAACTTCAGGGGAAGGACTCCGGGGAGAAGTTGTTTACAAGGTAAAAACAGCTACTTTCGAAATTGCAGATATTCTTGATTATCTCAATGTTATGATTGATATTTGTAATAGCAACGAGAAAATCCAAAAGAAATCAAAGAAAGCAATATTAAAATTCCAATTTAAAGTTGTTCCTGGACCAAGCTATTGGATTAATATACATAATGGCAAATTCACAACAGGTGAAGGGGAATTAGATGATCCTGATGTTACTATTGAGATGAATAAAAATGTTGCTGCTGGAATATTTACAGGAGAAGTAAACGCAGCATCTGCATATATGTCTAAACAAATAAAATTCATTGGACCTTTAAGACATGGAATGAAATTCCAAACTTGGACAAATGCTGTCAAGAAAGAATTGGGATTAGAAGTAGATTAATCCCCTCTATTTCTTTCGTGCAATGTATTCTATCATTGCTAAATCTCTTGTCCAACCTTCTGCATTAAAAAGGAACCACTTCTTCTTGAAGATAATATCAAAATTAAATAATATTTTATCTATTTCATCATCTTCAAAAAATGTGTGAATTACTTCTTCAGTTCCATGGCGTCCAAGGAATTCTCCAGGAGCTAATTCTTCTCCATGTCCATAATCGCTAGAATCTATTGATCTTACATTGATAAATAGTAAACCATCTCTGATTAACACTCTTTCCATTTCTTGAATTGTTTTTCTAATATCCTCTTTTGTCATATGAAATATTGTATGATGACTAAATGTAAAACTAAATGATTCATCTTCATATGGAAGATTCCTAATATCTCCTTTTTGGATATTGAAATTCATATCATGCATTTTTTCATATTCATTAGCTTTCTCTATTTGCCTATCAGATATTTCTATTCCATGTGTTTCATATCCATTTTTATAGAAAATTGCTAATGGTGGTGTTCTTCCACCAGCCCCACAATCTAAGATTTTCTTTGGTAAAGAACTTCGTTCACATTCACGTAAAAATGCCATTAGTGGAATATCTCTTTGATGTAGTTGCATATTAAATCATCGATTTTATTTTTTTCAACAATAAAATAAATGTTATATCTAGTCTTGGAAAAATTATCCCATCATTTTAATTATGAATTAAAGAGTTTGCTAATCTTTAGGAAATCATATTAAGACTAAATGAAATAAATTATCTACAATATTGGGAAGAATGAAAATTATGAGCTATAAAATTGGAATTCGCCGAGAAACTAAACCAGGAGAAAGAAGAGCACCACTTTGTCCAAATGCTGTTAAAAAATTAAGAGAAGAGCATGATATACAAACTTATTTGCAACCTCATGAAAAAAGAGCTTTTTCTGATGATGAATATAGAGAAGTTGGTGCAATCATACAAGAGGATTTATCTAATTGCTCTATTATTTTTGGAATAAAAGAAATGGAGAATGATATATTTAGACCCGAAGGTGCTTACATGTGCTTTCATCATGTAATTAAAGGCCAAAAAGATAATATGCCAATGTTGAAATTCATGATGGAAACTGGCTGTACAATGATTGATTATGAAAAAGTTACTGATGAAAAAAATCGACGACTTATCTTTTTTGGTAGACATGCTGGTTATGCAGGAATGATTGATACTTTGAATGGATTTGGTTTAAGATTAAAAGAAGCTGAAGGATTGAATACTCCTTTTCTTAAAATAAAACAATCATGCAATTATTTTGATTTAGCAGAAGCTAAGAAGGAAATTAGTAAAGTTGCAGAACTAATTAAAAAAGATGGTATTCCAGAAGAATTATTTCCACTAGTTTTTGGTTTCCTTGGTTATGGCAATGTTTCACAAGGGGCTCAAATGATTTTAGATTTATTACCTGTTAAAGCAATTGAACCTGATGAATTAGATGATTTAATTAAAAATCCCAATATAGAGGAATGTAAGCATACAATTTACAAAGTTGTTTTTAGAGAAGAACATATGGTTTGCCCAAAAGATGCAGAAATGTGTTTTGAATTACAGGATTATTATGACAATCCACATAACTATGATGGTGTATTTGCAGAAAATTATCTTGAATATATTACAGTTTTAGTAAATGGTGCTTACTGGTCAGCTAAATATCCTCGATCAGTAACTAAAAGCGAACTAAAAGATCTCTTTAGTAAAGATAAACCTCCAAAACTACGATTTATTGGAGATATTTCATGTGATGTAGAAGGAGGTATTGAAGGGACTATAAGAATCTCTTATATCGATCAACCATTTTTTGTTTATGATCCGTTTAAGAACACAGCTACAGATGGTGTTGTCGGAAATGGTCCTGCAATTCTAGCTATTGATCATTTACCAACTGAGATTCCTAGAGATGCTTCTGAATTTTTTAGCAACACACTCTTGCCATTTGTTCCAAATATTGCTAAAGCTTCATACAAAGGTTCATTTGATGATTGTAATTTAACTCAAGAAATCAAGAAAGCGGTTATTTTATGGAAAGGTAAATTTACATCTGGCTATGAATACATTGGTGATTTCCTAAAAGAGTAATCACCATACTTTTCTTTTAGGAAATGATTTAATGAAGGATTTTATTTCCGGATTAGAATTGAACAAACACTTCTACTTTGAAGCTGTTAAACCAATATTAGACAAGTATTTTCCAAAGCTAATATATTCTTCTGCTAGAATGGGTTCAGGATCAGATGTTTTAGGATTTGATACAATACGATCAACTGATCATGATTGGGGACCAAGACTTGAATTATTCCTTGGTGAAGAAGATTTCGACATATTGAAAGATGAAATATCAAATAAATTATCTGAAGAATTACCTAAGGAATTTATGGGGTATTCAACTCATTATAGAATTGCTGATGATGGAGTGAAAATAATTGATCCAATCAAAGAAGGAAATGTTGATCACAATATTGAATTTTATACCGTGGAATCTTTTTTCAAGGAGCGTTTAGGAAAAGATCCCTTCGAAAAGATATCCGACATCCATTGGTTAACATTTCCAGAACAACAATTACTAGCAGTTACTAGTGGTTCAGTTTATTACGATGGCTTGAAGGATTTATCAATTATTCGAGAGAAATTTCGTTATTATCCTCAAAATGTTTGGTTGTATTTGTTAAAGCAACAGTGGTTTATTCTTGCAGAAGAAAGCCCCTATCCTGGCAGAGCAGCAGAAGTTAATGATGAGATTGGCGCACATATATTGGCTATTAATCAAATAAAAAAATTGATGAAATTGTGTTTTCTAATGGAGAAACAATATACTCCATATAGCAAATGGTTTACATCTGCATTTAGCAAATTAAATTCTGCAACTACATTAATACCTATATTTAAGAAAATTATAAATGCTAAAGAATGGTCAGAAAAAGAAAAATATCTAACTAAAGCTTATACCTTTATTGCACAAATGCATAATGATCTGAAAATTACTGAACCAATTGATATCAAAGTAATGACTTTCCATAATAGACCTTATTTAATAATTAATTGGGATGATTTTATAGATAAAATTGATAAGAAAATTCCCGAAGATTCATCACTAAAGAGTTTAAAATTGGGTTCCATAAATCAAATAACTAATGAAACCTATGTTTTGTGTAATTTAGAATTAATTGATTCAATTTATAATCAATATCAGAGGGATTAAATGTATAAATCAAAATTTTTCAATTATTTTTTTTCATTCTTTATTTTAATAATAATTAGTAATAGCATTCAATTCAAGACTGTTGAGAATTACAAATTTAATGTTGAAAGTATAACCTGTCCAAATTGCATAGTAGATGATCCAATTGTAGAATTAGATACTTTTCCAATGGATTTAGATAAATTATTTTGGGCTGATAATCTTACAATGAGAAACTATATTCTTAATGAAATTGGTAATGGTTCTATTATATGGATGTTAACACCTTGGGGTGCGCATTTTATCAGTAGCCATTTAGAAGGTGTTGATCATTGGTATTTGAACACTTACAGATTAACATCTTTTGTTGCTCCACATGATGGCACTGTCTCTATTTTTAATAGCAATTTTGGAACAAACATTATAGATCAAAATGGAACACAATTAGTTGAAGATTGTTTTTTGGTTATAGATATTGGTGATAATTGTTATGTCTATTTTGGTCATTTAAATCTTCTAAAATCAATTTATGATGAAATTGAATTAACAGGTAGTTATACTTTTACCAAAGGAGAAGAAGTTGGTTTAACAATCCCCACTCGCCAAGGAGTTGATTTCTATTATGAAGTAAACGGAAAAGTAATTTGTCCTTTACATGTATTTACCTCTGAAATACAGGAGAAAATTAAAAATTATTACAACCTACAAATTCCAAAAGCAATTGTTGGTGGTGTATTTCCTCAAGTTGATATTTGTAATAATATATCAGTTGCAATCGAGAATACCATATGGGGTGTTTGGGATTACTCATCTGGCTATTTGGATCCTTATCATGATATAAATGAATGGACTGAAGGTAGAATAATTACTTTCTTTAATCGTAATTTTTCAAATCCTGAAACTTATTATAGAGATCCAAAAGATCCTTTAAATGATAACATTACAGCTGATGTATTAGGCATCTTTGCTGATGCTTGGGGTGATGATATACCTGTTTATAATAAAACAGGTGATTGTTTTCTGAAAGAAATTTATGGTGATTTCTCACATGGTATTATGGAGCTTATTTTTAATGGTTATGATAATGAGTGGGCAGCTATGAATGAAAGTATTTTCATTCGATATAATATTGATTTTAATGAAATAGGATTCAAAGATGATATTTTGACTTTAGAGTTTTTCAATGATTTATTAGGTGCTCAAAATGGTTTTACAGATAAGAATTTAACATATGTTCGTTATTTCCATTGGTGGAATCAAGATAATTCATTTGAACCTACAGCATTAGAATCAATGTATTCATTAATTCCATTTATTTTGAGTCAATTATTCATAACTTTAATTTTTTTAAAGAAAAAAATGAAGATAAATAAATAGTTATGTTAGAAAAAAAATTTCATTTTTTTTCTTTTTATTAAATATAAAATAATTTTAACTTGTGTTAGTTGTTTATTATTTAAAGTATTATAAAAACCACCTTTTTAGATTTAAAATGCAGAAGATATTTGAGGAAAAGGTGATATCTAAGCTTTCATACCAAGAATCATTCCTAATATGAATAGCATACCTAGAACTCCAAAGGAAAGCATATTTGTTATATTAGCTACCTTTGGTGTTGGTTTTATAATAAAAATCATTGTTAGAATAAATCCAACAATAATAAGAACAATAGTACAATACAAGTAAGCGATTTCAAATAATCCCATAAAATAAACCAATAAACCAAAGGTATATGCTAATAATTGGTTTATGAGTAGGAAAATACTAGCAAATCTAACTCCATATTTTTTTGGTATAGTCATGGTATCATTTTTTTGATCATGAGGTAAATCTCTAGTATCCCCTAAAATCCTCCCACCAGTCATTGCAAAAAATAAAAATAATGCCATAAACCAAACACCGGCTTCATATCTTTCTACTGCAATTGCACCTACCATTACATATAATCCTTGTAATAAACCTAAACTTAATGATCTTAGTATAGGACCATCTAATATTCCTATACCTAGTCCTATTATAATTATAATAACACAAAACATTGGTATTAATGTAAATGGGTTTACTAAAACACCAAGAATAATACCAATTATTCCAACAATAACTGTTATTGGAATTGCAACAAATAATGGAAAGGTACCTCTGGCAATTGGATTTGATAATTTACCTACTTGTTTATCTTTTTTATAATCCATTAAATAATCTAAATAAAATCCAAATAT
>JAEOUJ010000022.1 GCA_016839405.1 Candidatus Gerdarchaeota archaeon
ATTTACTTTTTTTAAAGCCAACTCAATTTTTCCTTCAATTAATAGCTGTTCAGCTTCATGAAGATTTTTGAATTGACTTCTAAACATTCAAATAACCTCTTCCAAATTCAAGAACAAATGTGTACTGGATTGTTACTTGCTATTTATTCATAAAAAATATTAAGCTTTCCCTTATTGTGTCGACAAAGATGTTAAAATATTCTTCCTTATTTCATGTATCAATTTTCCTTGTAATCGACACAAACAGAAAGTATAAAAAATAAAAGATTTCATTCAATTTAAATTGAATATTTAATATAGGTAGAGTAGAAAATAATGGGTTATAAGAAATGGTTTGCCAAACATATTCTCAAAGAGAAATTGCTTTTTATCTTGATGCTCATATTTCTTATACTATTTATTGGAGCACGTTCGTTAACTCCATTATTAATTGGTGATGTTTTTGATATCTTAGATATTGAAGGTGTAGTATTTAACGATTTAATTTGGCCTGCATTAAAAATCGTCTTTGTAGGAATCACCATAACGATTTGTGATTATTTACAAAGTTATCTAAATGAAGTAATTGCACATAAAGTCACAAGAAATGTCACAGAAGAATTTTATGATGATATGCTAGAGAAAAGTCAAGAGTTTCATGATCGTGTTAAAATTGGCGATGTTATGGCTCGAGCAACATATGACACTCGACAGATGAACATCTTTATATCTCCTGGATTAAAATTCTTATTTGAAGCATTCTTTGCTGTATCATTTTCAGTTTCATTAATGATATGGATAAGCCCTAAATTAACTCTCCTTGTTGCTGGTGCTCTACCATTTTATATCATTACTATATGGCATTATAATAGAAGATTACGACCTATTTCTAAAGCTCAAATGGAACAAAACAGTCTTTTAAATGCTCATTTACAAGAAAGTATTACAGGTATACGAGTCGTTAGAGCTTTTGTTAAAGAAGAAAGTGAAATCAACAAATTTGATAATGAAACTGAGAAATTAAAAGATATTAATACTACTCGAGGAAAAATTAGTGCTTTATACTATGCTATTGTTATAACAATTCTTATCACTGCACTTAGCTTCTTATGGGGTTCATATGAGGTTTCTTTAGGTAATTTAACATTAGGAGGTTTAGTAACTTATATTATGCTTATGATGACACTTATGATGCCTACATGGCAATTTGGATGGGCAATAACTCAATTCCAAATAGGAATGGCTGCTGCAAATAGAATTTATGAAATGAAAGAACGCCAAGAATATGTTCCAGAGCCTATTCAACCAATCCTATGGACAGAAAAGAAAGGCAGTGTTAAATTTGATCATGTATCGTTTTCCTATAATGGAAACAGTAGTAGAAGGCAAGCATTGAAAGATATCAATTTTGAAGTAGCAAAGGGAATGAATGTTGCTATAATAGGTAATCCTGGTTCAGGCAAATCAACTCTGATTAAACTTCTTATGAGATTATATGATACAACAAAAGGTGCGATATACATTGATGGTATCAATATTAAAAATATGAATTTAGATAACCTAAGAGATAATATGGGTGTAATTGAGCAAGAAGTATTTCTTTTCAGCAAAACTATCAAAGAAAACATTGCTTATGGTGAACCCAATGCTACTCAAGAAGAAATTGAAAAAGTAGCAAAGTTAGCTCAAGCACATGATTTTATTATGGAGTTCGAAAATGGATATGATACTATTGTTGGTGAACGTGGGCATACACTCTCTGGCGGTCAAAAACAAAGAGTAGCTATTGCTCGAGCATTATTAGTTGATCCAACCATTTTAATTTTAGATGATGCTAGCAGTGCTATTGATGCTGAAACAGAACGTAAAATTCAAACAGCCATTGCTAATGTTTTAAAAAACCGAACCACTTTTATAATCACTCATAGATTGGCTACAATAAAAAATGCTGATATTATTATTGTTTTACGAAATGGGATACTTATGGATTGTGGAAGTCATAACGAGCTTTTGCTAAGAAATCTTGATTATAGACGATTATTTGAAAGATTCTCTGATTTACCCCCTATGAAAACCTCAGGAGGAACAGAACATGTCTGAAGACACCGATTACAAAGAAGCTTATGATAGAATCTATTCAGATAGAGAACTCATTAAACGATTTTGGAAATACCTAACTGCATATAAATGGCAATTATTTGGTATTATCTTTGGAATTTTGCTAAATGCTGGCATAAGTATTGTGCCACCTCTAATGGTACAAAAGGCATTTGACCAATTAGAAATTAGTGGAGGATGGGTAGTTGTTGCACCTTATGCAATTGCTTATGTAGGATTGTCCCTTTTATTATGGGCTATTCAAGTTGTTTCTGGCATACTCATAACAATTGTTACCCAGAAAATCATTAAGAGAATTCAATTGGAAACTTATATTAGCTTACAAGGACATGATCTTTCATTCTTTGATAAACAAGCAACAGGAAAAATAATGTCTCGTTTGACTAATGATTCGCAAGAATTAAATGAAATGATAAATGTTATATCACAATTTATCTCAAATTTCGTTATTGTTTTTTCTGTATTAATTGTTATGTTTATAGTTAATTGGCAATTAACTCTAATAACTTTAGGCATGGGCCCAATTGTTTTTTTGGTGGGAATATTCTTTAGACGATTTATCAGAAGAAGGAGTGGACAATGGAGGGCAGCAATTGGAGCTGTGAATGCTTCATTTCAAGAAAGCGTTTCTGGTATATCTGTTGCAAAAGCTTTTGGGCGTGAAGAGAAATCCAAAGAGGAATTTGAAGAAATTAATGAAACAACATTTCAAGTAGCAAGAAGGAGAGCTTTAGCAATCACTGGTATTTGGCCTGTAATGGATGGAATAAGTATACTTGGTGTGTTTGGTATTAATTTATTCGGTGGTTGGC
>JAEOUJ010000253.1 GCA_016839405.1 Candidatus Gerdarchaeota archaeon
AAATTGAATTAATTATCCCCCCTGATGCTCCTATTCAAGATGATAGTAATAAAGGAAGAATGGTTGTTTGGGGCGGTCTTATTAATAGAGTGGATCAATGGTATAGAAGGATAACAAAAGAAAGAACACCGAAATCATATGAAGAAGAAATGTATAAACGAATAATGGTAGAACAAATTTGCCCAGATTGTAAAGGCTTAAAATTGCAAAAACATCGAAAATATATTCGTTTAAATAACAAAAACATTCAAGAAATTAATGCTCTTCCATTAGATGAATTATTAGAATTTCTCCAAAAGTTAGACATACCTATAGGAACAAAGCATTTAGCAGAACCAGTATTGGAAGAAATTATAAAACGATTAAGAGTTATGCTAAGTATTGGATTGGATTACTTAAGTCTTGAAAGAAGAACAGATTCATTATCTGGTGGAGAATTACAAAGAACGAAATTATCAACTCAAATTGGATCAGATTTAATGGGATTAATGTTTGTATTAGATGAACCATCAATTGGTTTACATCCAAGAGATTCTCAAAAATTAATTAATGTTCTACATGAAATGCGTGATCTTGGTAATACAGTAATTGTAATTGAGCATGATATTGATACAATAAAAGCAGCTGACCATTTAATAGAATTAGGTCCTGGACCAGGTATATTTGGAGGGGAAATAGTAATTCAAGGAACCATCGAAGACATAATGAAACACAAAGAATCTGTAACAGGTCAATATCTTTCTGGTATAAAGACAATTGCAATTCCACCTAAAAGAAGAGAATCAAATGGTCACTCACTAGTTATTAAAGGTGCTAAAGAGAATAATTTGCAGAATATTGATGTTAAAATTCCTCTTGGTAATTTTGTTTGTATTACTGGTGTTTCAGGTTCAGGAAAAAGTAGTTTGATTCATGAGATTCTTTATAAAAAACTTTACTCTGTTTTTAGAGATAAGAGAATTATACCAGGAAATCACACTAATATTGAAGGCATTGAATATCTTGAAGATATTCGAAATATCGATCAAACTCCTATAGGGAGATCAGCTCGATCAAATCCAGCAACTTATATTGGTTTTTATGATAAAATCAGACAATTATATACAGAATTACCTGAATCAAAAGCACGAGGTTACAATGTTGGTCAATTTAGTTTTAACGCCAGCACAGGTGGTCGTTGTCCAGAATGTGCAGGTTGGGGTCGAATAATAACTCCATTGCAATTTATGGCTGATATTGAATCGATTTGCCCAGTTTGTAAGGGTTCTAGATTTCGAAAAGAAATACTTGAAATTAAATATCGAAATAAAACAATAGCTGATGTTCTTGATATGAGTGTAGAGGAAGCATTAGAATTTTTCAAAAACGATGATTATTTGGTTACAAAACTACAAGTTATGAAAGACCTAGGACTTGGATATTTGAAAATTGGACAGTCTTCTTCTACAATATCTGGTGGTGAAGCACAAAGAATAAAATTAGCTCAAGAGTTAGGAAAGATTAAACGAAGGAGTAATAATTTATACTTACTTGATGAACCAACAACAGGTTTACATCTTGCGGATATACAAAGATTACTTGATATTATTAATAGACTTGTTGATGAAGGAAATACAGTAATAATTATTGAGCATAATCTAGATGTTATAAAAACTGCTGACTACGTAATCGATCTTGGACCTGATGGAGGTAAATTTGGTGGAGAAATAATTGCTGAAGGTACTCCAGAAGAGATTGCTAAAGTTTCTAATTCATATACAGGTAAATATCTTAAGAAACTTCTAAATTAATCTCTTTTTTTATTTTTTAGACACAACTTGTGACCTCTATATGAGTCTCCAAACTGTGAATCGTTCTTTTTAAAGTAAATCACATAGCAAATATAAAAGCAAATGGAAGTGTATCAAATTGGTGGCAGTCATTGATGAAGAAATTAATCTAATGAAACAATCTATCCAAAAAACAAATGAAAAACCATCTATAAAGAATATATTACAAAATAAATCCTATATGATGGTTTTTGGGGGTCAATTACTAAATATGGTTGCTTCAATGCTTGCTAGTATGACCTTTTCTTATTTAGTTTATCAAACAACACAAAATGCTTCATTAATGGCTTTAATGGGGATTTTAGGTTCATTACCAACCGTGTTAATTATTACCTTTGCAGGTGTTATAGTAGATCGATTTGATCAAAGAACATTAATATTCATTTCAATAACTTTGCGAGTTTTATTCTTTATTGGATTTTTATTGGTTTATTTATTTATAGATAGATTAGTCACTACAACAATTATTTATGAACCACTTAAAGAAGGTGTTATACAAAAAATAACTCAGATTGATTATATTCACTTCATATGGCCTATGTATACTCTATTATTCCTAAATAATGTAATATTTTCATTTTATTCATTAACTGTTAGTACATATTCAAAATTTATTGTTGAAAAGAAAGATCTTCTTGTAGCAAATTCATTTAATTCGACTGTTAATCAAATTGCTAGTGTAATAGGTCCTATAATAGCAGGTATGATAATTACTGTTAGTTATCTTTACAGTTTTGTAATAAGTATAGGAATTTCTAGTTTAGGTGCTATTTTATGTTTAGTGCTAATGTACAAAGGTAAAAAACCACCACAAGTAAAAAGGGAAAAAACAACTCTCAAAAAACAGGTTATAAGAATAGCTGATGACATGAAAATTGGTTTCAATACCCTTCGTTCTGAGCCTAAAGTCATTTATGTTTTAATAGTATATAGTTTCTTCAACTTCTGTACTGCTTCAATTAATGGTGTTTTTAGTGTTGTGTTACAAGGAGAGATGAAATTAAATGCTACATGGTATGGTGCTATTGTTGCACTTATGTCAGGTGTTGGTGTTATTACATCATTAGTAATTATGAAAATAGGTAAGATTGATCGTAAATTAATAATAATAAATTTGGTAATTTTTGCTGAAACATTTGGATTATTTTTATGCGCTTTTAATCGAAATCCTTGGATTATGTTGTTTATAATTACGATTCCATTTGGTTTTGTTAATGGTGGAGCAAATATTCCTTCCTTTACATTAAGACAAGAAAAAATCGCCCATGAAAAATTAGGTCGCGCTCAATCATTCAGTTTTATGTTTACTTCATTATTTAATTTAATTGGAATAATAATTGTGACATTTATTGCCAATATTGTAGAACCAAAATATATTATTTTAGTAGGAGCTATTTTATGTTTAATTTTAGGAACATTCAGTTTGTTCTTTTTCTTAAGTAAGAGTAATTTAAGATGTTCTGATTATGAGGATGAAGATATAGAAAAAGAGAAAATTATGTCAAAAGGGGGATTAGACGAAGAAAAGCCTGAAAAATCTCTAACTCTTATCTCTAATATATCAAGTAAGGCGACAAAATAGAATCTCTTTTACATTTCCTTTTACATACATATATGTTTAAAAATTAAGATAGATAGGTACTCTTAGTTTTTATAAAAAGTAAAAAATATGGTGTTTAAACAATGCTATTTTTGACTAAAGGAAAAAAAAATCGCAATTATCAAATAACATTTTTAATATTATCATTATTTACTCTAATCTTATTCTCATCTTTAACTGTTTATAGTAATCAAAATCAATCCATTCAAAAATTAGCTCAAAATAGTTCACCAACTATTTCTGATTATCAAACAGAGGATGTGGTTTATGATTGGTTAGTAATGGTTTATTTAGATGGTGATAATGATTTAGAAGTAAATGCAATTGATGATCTAAATGAAATGGAAGAAGGTATAAGTGCCAGTTCTTCAATTTGCATTATAGTTTTAATTGATCGAACTAGTGGTTACGATGATTCTAATGGTGATTGGACAGGTACAAGATTATATAATGTAACTAATGATGCTACATCAACAATCACTTCAGAACTCCTTGAGGATTGGGGTGAATTGAATATGGGTTCTAGTAATACACTCCAAATGTTCATGGATTATTGTTTTGCTAATTTCACAGCCAATCATTATTGGCTCAATATTTGGGATCATGGTGGAGGTATAGATGGAATTTGTTGGGATGATACTAGCTTTGGTGACGCTTTAACTATTGAAGAAATGCAAATAGCAATAGAATCTAGCACAACTACTTATGGAAAAACTTTCGATATAATTTCTCATGATGCTTGTTATATGAATCAAATTGAGGTTGCTTATGAATACAAAGATTATGCAGATTATTTTATTGCTTCAGAAGAATCCGTTCCACTTGAAGGATTTGATTATAATGCAATCTTTACGCAACTTGAAATAGATCCAACTATGAATGCTGCTTCTTTATGTGACATAATAGTTAATACGTATCAGGCTTTCTATAGTTCAACAAGTTATACTACTCTCTCAGCTTTAAATCTTACAGTAATGGATTCAATTATTACCAATTCAAATGATTTCGCCACTAATTTAACAAGTGTAATAACAGCTGGTGATGGTGTTGGCATTAATGAAGCATTCCAAAATACTTTGAAATTCTATGGTGGATACATAATTGATTTTAAACATTTCATTGAAGAAATTCTTGTAAACACTACTTTAATGACAAATTACCCAGACTTACTAGCATCAGCAACAGCTTTGAATAATAATTTAACTGTTTTAATTACAGAAAACTATCAAGAAAGCAGCTATTTGGGAGATGCAAATGGCGTTACTATATTTATGCCGATATTTTCTGGAATTTCTGAAATATATATCGATGATTACCTTCTTTCACAAAATGAGTATAGTGATATAGATTGGGTAACTGATACTCAATGGGATGAATTTCTTAATGAGTTCTATTCAGCTGGATTTGGAGTGCCTGATTTGGGTTTCGAAGAATTAACTTTAGAAGTCTCGACTGGAACTCAAGATATTGCAGAAGATGAAGACGTTTATTATCAAATTCTCCTAACTGAATATTCTATTTATGAATTCAGTATGAATGTATTATGGGGCGATATAGATCTTTACATAATTGATGCTACTGATATGAGCTATGTTGGTTTTAGTGAATTATACAATCCTGCAGATGGAGGAACTGAAACATGTAGAATTCATTTAACACCTGGACTTTATGTTGTAAATGTTTATGGTTTTTATGCTGGCCAATACAGCCTTACTGTTTCCAATGTTGGTCCTACATCTATAACTGTTGGACAAACAGTTACTGGTAGTGGTGGATCAGTAGAAGGAGATAGCAGTGGTCATTATAGTCAATTATTGAATCACTATTATATAGTAACTTTAGTACAATCAGGAACACATACTTTCACTCTAACCTATGATAACACTGAAGTGGATTTCGATTTGTATCTCTATGATTCGAACTATGTTTTAATTGATTATTCAGAAACAACAGATAACGAAGATAGTGTAACAACAAGTGTTTCAACAGAAACGGATTTTATCATATGCATTTACGGTTATTCTGGTTATGGTTCATTTTCCTTTTTAGTTACTGGACCTCCAACAACACCTTCATTTACATTCCCTGGATTTACAATGATAATTAGTGTTCTTGGCTTAATTGCTGTTGGATTTTATATTACACTTTTAACAAAGAAAAAGATTTCATGAAACAATCATGAGATTTTTTTCATATTCCTTTTTGTCAATGTTTATTAATAAAATAGAATATTTCTCTATTATCATTTATGGGTGTAATGATTGTGAAGTTGAATAAAATTATATCAAGTATATTGTTTATTCTTATAATATTCCTAACTTTACAACTTTCTTCTGTGCAAAGTACAGTTAATCAAAGGGGTAATCTTGAATTTTCTGCTTATACCAATTCAATTATTGCTGATCATTCAGTTGTTAATTATGTTAGATTCGATTTAATTCCTGAAGCAAATATAATTGATGCAAAAAATACTTTACATATTGCTTATGGACATACATCTCATGGTAGTCAAATTATCACTGGGATGAATGGATTGCCAGCTTTTAAAGAAAGTCTAAATGGAACAGAAGGTCTTTATGACTGGAATGAAGGTGGGACTGATGAGGCATTGGATATAGATGATTATTTTGTATCAGGTGATTTGGGTAATCCTGATAGAGTTACCTGGGCTACGTTAACTAGAGAATATCTTGACAACCCTATTAATTCTGATGTTAATGTTGTTATGTGGTCTTGGTGTGGTCAAGTATCATATGCTACTGAAGAAGATATTAATCTTTATCTAGCATTAATGAATGATTTGGAAAATGATTATCCTAATGTAGATTTTGTTTATATGACTGGTCATACAGATGGATCTGGTTTAGAAGGCAATTTACATATTAGAAATGAGCAAATAAGAGATTATTGTATTACAAATTTCAAGATACTTTATGATTTTGCAGATATTGAATCATATGATCCAAGTGGTAATTATTATGGTGATAAATACTGCAATGATAATTGCGATTATGATTCTGATAATAATACTAGTTTAGATGCAAATTGGGCAATTCAATGGCAAAATGATCATC
>JAEOUJ010000254.1 GCA_016839405.1 Candidatus Gerdarchaeota archaeon
AATTAGAAAAAAAAGGTCTTTGTGATGTTATAATTACTCAAAATGCTGATGGATTGCATCAAAAAGCTGGTTCTAAAAATGTTCTAGAAATTCATGGTAATTTTACAAAAGCTCAATGTATTGTATGCGGCTTGAAAATAACCTTTACTGAACCACCTAGTATAATTCCTCCAAAATGCGAATGTGGGGGGCTATTACGCCCTTCAGTCGTATTTTTCTATGAATCATTACCAGAAAAAGAAATTAGACAAGCGATTGATATTGCTAAAAATACTGATTTAATGTTAGTAGTTGGTACTAGTGCTGAAGTAGTACCAGCAGCTTATCTTCCTTCCTATTCTAGAGAAAATAATGCAATTGTACTTGTTTTCAATAAAGAAAAAACAGCCCATTCAAATATTGCGGATGTATTTATAAAAGGAAAAAGTGAAGAAACATTACCACTGTTTGTTGAAAAATTAATGGAAAAATGACTTGAAATATTAAAAATTTATACTTTTACATCGGAATATTTACATTTTAGTTTTAATCTTATTCTATTTGCAATTTGGAGTTAGTAAAATGCCAATTCATCTCGCTCTTACATTAACAGGACCATTCATTTTAGATGATGAAGGTAATATCATAAATACTAGGCCATTTAAGTTAGAACCATTTGATGTAGCCAATAAAATTAATCTCTTGGATTCTAATAAATTACCAGATGAGATAAAGGAAATATTACAAGATCATAAAAAAGATGAGATAATCACTCAGAATATGAAATTAAATAATGCTCTAGTAAGTAATGGATTTAAAACAAAACTTGATACTTCCGATTCTATAATACATAATTTCCATAAAAACATATCAAACAACTTGATTAGTATGGGTATGTTCAAACAACTAGAAGATTATCAAAGTTTTTTACGTGAAACAACAATTTTTTTGACAAAAAATAGAGTGCGACAAGCAGCTGATAAAAGAGATCGATTAATTGTTCATACTATTGAATCGATTGATGATTTGGATAAAACCCTAAATCTGTTCTCAAATAGATTACGAGAATTTTATGGGATGCACTTTCCTGAATTAGTAGATGCTATTGAAAATCATTATACTTTTGCTATTATTGTTAGCAATTCGGGTGATAAATCAGAAATAACTGAGAAATTACTTGTTGAAGAGATAAAACTACCGCAAGAAAAAGCTGAACTATTACTTGATGCTAGAGAAAAAACAATGGGTACAGAATTGTTAGATCAAGACATTCAAATAATTAAGGATCAAGCTAAAATTGTTGTAGATTTATTTGAACGAAGGCAAGCCCTTGAAAAATGGATGGAAAAAGCAATGAAAGAAGTTGCGCCAAATATATGTGGTGTTATAAGTCCACTTCTAGGTGCTCGTTTGATTTCATTAGCTGGTAGTTTGAAAGATCTTGCTTTAAGTGCTTCTAGTAAAATTCAGATATTAGGAGCAGAGAAAGCACTTTATAGAACAATTAAAACAGGTGCCCCACCACCAAAACATGGTATTATTTTTCAAGATCCTCGTCTAAATCAAGCTAAATGGTGGCAAAGAGGTAAAATAGCTAGGATAATTTCAGGTAGAATATCAATTGCTGCACGAATGGATTATTTTGAAGCTAAAGATGAATCAGAAAAATTATCAAATGAAATAAATGAAAAGATTAAGGAAATCATTGAGAAATACCCAGAACAACCAATTAAACAAAAGAAGATTCCTAAAAGTGATAAATCTACATCAAGTAAAACTAGGAAATTTTCTAAGAAGAGAAGCAAATAAAAATAGGAGGAATAAAGAATGAACGTTAAACCTTACAAGTCCTTTAATGGAATATTCAATGTTTTTTATCCTGATGGTACTAAAAAAATTGCAACAAAAAATTATACCCCAGGACAGAAAGTATATGGTGAAGATTTAATTCAAATTGGAAAAACCGAATATAGATTATGGGATCCAACAAGATCAAAACTTGCAGCAGCAATTGTAAAAGGTTTAAAATTTGTTCCAATTAAATCTGGATTAAAAGTATTATATCTTGGAGCTGCTTCAGGAACAACACCAAGTCACATTTCTGATATTATTGATGAAAAAGGATTTGAATTTTGTATTGAATTTTCTCCTAGATCAACAAGAGATTTAGTATTCCTCTGTGAAAAAAGAGATAATATGGTTCCTATTTTAGAAGATGCTCGATATCCCTATAATTATTTACATTTAGTAGATCAAGTTGATATTGTCTATTGTGATATAGCACAACCAGATCAAGCAACTATAATTGCTGATAATGCAAAGATATTTTTGAAAAAGGGTGGATTTATTCTTTTAGCAATAAAAGCAAGAAGCATTAATTCCACAAAAAATCCTTCTGTAATCTATAAACAGCAAATGAATATTCTCGAAGCAGAAGGATTCGAAATCTTAGAAGCAATTGATTTACATCCTCTTGAAAAAGATCATGCAATGATCTTAGGAAAATTAGTATAAGACTTAATTGTCACAAAGGAAAGAACTAATAAACTTGAATGTTATCATAAAATAGGTAACTCCATATATAACTTAAAAACAGGAGTTAAATTCCTTGAAGCTACGAAGACCAATCCTCAAAAAGTTATTTAAAAATCAAAAAGCTGTATCACAAGTTTTAGCAGCAATGATGATGATCTTTTTGTTTATTACAGCAATAGCTGTTGTTTGGGCTTGGTTATATCCCACTTATCGACGATTTCAAACGACTAATACATTAAATACAATCACTTCTTATTTCTTAAGAATTGATGAATCCATTTATGATTTGTATGGAGAAGGGCCTGGTTCTATTGAAACTATTAGAATAGATCCAACTTATGGGCGAGTTTTATATGAAGCAGGGAAAAATGCTACTTTACATTTTAGTGATGAAAATGGAGCCTATAGTCAAAATTATCTTTTCACGGAATTAGGAACATTAACCTATTTAATGCAAGGTAGACGTGGTGTTCTATTAAATGAAGGAGAACATCGTTACCTGAAGGGACCATCTCTTCAATCACATTTCTTTGTTAATGGATCTAATGATAATTTAGTCTATCAAGGTTTAACTAATCTAACTCTTTTACGACCTGAAGATAATACCATGCGTATTGAATTAGAGTACAGAGTTAGAATCTACTCATGGTTTGACCAAAATACAAATACTCTATCAATAATCGTTAATATAATACAATTGGATATAAAAGGATTGGAGTTTGAATTTTTTAATACAAGAAGTTTGAAAATAACATTAAATTCAACAAGAGAAATTTATTTTGATACTACAAATGTGGATTCCGATTTTTATGTTGATGGATCAATTGCACCAACAGGTTTTGATCCCTCAGAACGAGCATTATGGTTCGTTAAACCCGGTGCTATTGCCAATTATGATGTAAATATTCAAATTGTTCTATCACAATTCTTATTTTATTACTAGGATACAAATTCCTTTTATCTTTTTCATACTAATACTTAAATACAAGCAATTGTTGCCAAATAGATACTGAAAGTACATTACTGGAGCATGAGTAATATGGTCAAAATTCCAGCGAAAATGCGAACTTATTGCAAGAAATGCAAAAAACACACAACAATGACTGTTCGTCAAGAAAAAGGCGGTAGAAGAGGTAGCGGTCTAGTAAAAGGTACAAGGATGAAGAATCGTCATAGTAAAGGCTCTGGAAATAAGGGAAGATATTCAAAGAAAGCAATTTCGCAAGCAAAAATGGCTTCAAAGACATCCTCCAAAGTTGATTTAAGACTTACATGTGATGAATGTAAATCTACATGGGTTAAAACCTATCCTAGAGCAAGATCTGTAGAAATCGTAAAGGTTTCTTAAAATCCATTTTTTAAATTTCTTTTATTATATATCATATTTTCCTACTAAAAGTTAGTCATTATATTAAGTAGATTCCATATTAATAGTAAAGATAAATTATTGTGATATTATGAATGAAAAAAATACCTTACTTAAAGTACTTAATGATTATAAATTAAAAGATGGCTTATTAATTCAATGTTTTCCAGGTCAAGGATTAGTTGGTAGAATCGCTGGAATGCATTTAATCGATTATTTTAACGCAAAAAAAGCTGCGAAGATTTTCTCAAGTTATTTTCCACATTTAGTTATATTTCAAGGTGATATAGGTAAATTAGTTCATGCTGAAATTTATGTAATTGAAAAAACAACTCCCCCTTTAGTGATTCTAACAGGTGAAAGTCAACCTCAAGAGGGGCCTGAAGGAATGTTTGAAGTGTTGAATACTGTTCTTGATTTAGCTGAAAAATGGGAAATATCAAAAGTTGTTGCTATAGGTGGATTTAGACCTGCAAATGTTAAAACAACTCCTGATGTTACAGCTTTTGCCTATACAGAAGAGGATGCTAAATTTTTACAAGATAATAATGTAAAGCTTTTCACAGAAGGACGAGTTAGTGGTGCAGTAGGTGTTTTAACTGCTTTAGCTGCTGAACGAGGTTTCAACTCATTTGGTATAATGGGCAAAGTACAACCATCAGAGCGCACTCCAGTAGCTTTTGGTGTAGATCCATTAGCTTCGAAAAAAGTCTTAAAAGTGCTTTCTGATATGTTTGGTTTTGAAATTGATTTATCAAAAATGGATCAAATGATATCTGAAATAGAACAAACAGAAGCGAGTGCTTTAAAAGCAATTGATGATTTATCACAAGCTAAAAAAGATAGTACAGAAAGAAGGAATTATTATATATAAGCGAACTATTTGAGATTTTCTCTCAAATAATTCATTTTATTTATTTAGAATAATTAATATTCAGATTTTATTTCTTTGATAATGTTATCAATTATTTTTTCAATTGCTTTTTGTGAGTCGCCCTCAATAGCAACTATAGGTTTTCCTGCATCAGCAAGAGGTACAATTTGAGGATCAATAGGTATATCCCCTAAAAATGGTATATGTAATTCCGCAGCTGCATTTTTACCTCCATCTTTACTGAAAATATTAATTTCTTTATTACAATGTGGACAACGAAAACCACTCATATTTTCTATTAATCCAATAACTTTCATACCTACTTTTTGAACAAAGCTAATTGATTTCTTAACATCAAGTAATGCAACTTCTTGTGGTGTTGTTACTATTATAACTCCATCTGCTCGAGGTATCATTTGCGCAACACTTAATGGTTCATCACTTGTTCCAGGGGGTAAATCAATTATCAAATAATCCAAATGATTCCATTTTACATCACCAAGAAATTGATTAATAGCACCCATTTTCAAAGGACCTCTCCAGATTACTGCATCAGATTTATTTTCAAGGAGAAATTCCATTGAAATTACTTTAACTCCATAAGCTGATTCTATAGGGAGTATTTTATTTTGATCTTGATCATAACCCGGACGTTCATCTTCTAAACCAATCATTTTTGGCACATTAGGTCCAGTAATATCTGCATCTAAAATTCCAACAGAGAATCCTCTCTTTGCTAAAGATGTAGCAATGTTAACAGAAACAGTTGTTTTTCCTACACCACCTTTTCCACTTGCGACTACTAAAACATGATCTATATCTTTGAGAGCTGCAATAATTTTCGCTTTCATAGGATCTATGGCAGGCATTCCAGAAGAAATTTTCTTTTCTTTATCACTCATAATTATACCTTCAAAGATTATTTCAAAAGAAAAGTAAAATTACTGTTCTTTTAAAATTGCCTTTCATTTTGTAAAGAAAAATATGAGACTGAATATACTTTATTCAGTCGAAGAAAATAACTGATTAGCACCAAGTAATTACTTTCTCATATTTATCCATAATGATAGAAATTGCTTCATCATAATTTACTGGTTTAATATCAGGATGAATATTTGAACCAATTATACCTCTTGCATCTAGGTCTTCTTTAATAGCAAAAATTGTTGCACCATGAGATGCTGCTTCAGCGATAATATTTTGTCCACCTTTCCAACAAGCTAATGTGCTATCTTGAATTAAAAGAATGCCTATTTCATGTCCTTTCTTTATTTGTGCTTTTGTTATATCAAGTAAAGTTCCTTGAGCAGCACAAGTGTAGATGCTTTTTGAAGTTATATACAAAACTTTTGTCACTTTTAATCCTCCATTATAATGCAATGGTTGCATCTGCTTCCATCAATAAGTCACTTAATTCTTCTAATGAGATAATTTTTACTTCGAGTTTCGGATCAAGATCTTCTGCTTTAATTCCTCTTTGTTTTAAAGAAGCTTCACATGCAAAAATTGGTATATCAAATCTATGCATTGCTTCAAGAGCACCCATTACTGAGTGATGGCCTATGCCATCTGGTTGTTGATCTTTAATTAGATTGAAAACACCATCATCAATGAATATAGCATCAGTTTCGACATCAAGAACTAATAAACCTTGAGCAACACGAATTCCTTCTAAACTATTTATTTGGCCATAAGGTCCCTTGCGAAATAGTACAATTACTCGTTCCATTTTAACACCTCAGGCAGTAAAAATTAAGATTCGATCAGAATCTTCAACAAATTCACTTAATGCTCCTAGACCATCAAAGTTAGTCCCTTCTACTAACATGTCTTTATTATGAGTTCCACGGTATTCAGCACATATAGGGCATGCAACAATTGGGATGCCCTTATTTGCAAGTTCTTTGAATAGGTTAGCAATATTTCTATCCCTATCATCAGATGGCTTAATTGAATTTACATTATTATAAACACCATCCGTATAAAGATAAATTCCTGTGACTTCGTGACCTGCCTTAATAGCTGCTTGTACCAGTTTTATAACCGTATCAGAATTCTGAAAGCTATATGGGGAAGTCATTAATAGAAATGCTATTTTGCCCATTAATTTCACCATTAAAATCTACATTAACAAAAAACTGTAGTATCTGTATAAGTACAACGGTTTATAATCTAAATCTTTTTTTTAACTTTAGAAAATAAATGCTCAAATTTATTTTTATTATTAATTAATGAGGTATCTAGTTCAAACTATATTTTATAGGATTGATTAAAAAAATGACTGATAAAAAACGTGTGGCTATTGTTTGCCACTCAGGAACATTAGATAAGGTTTATCCAGTACTTATGCTTGCCTCTGCAGGAGGCGCATCAGATATGGAAGTAGATATTTTCTTTACCTTTTGGGGATTAAATTTCCTCAAGAAGAAAGGTTTAAAGAAAGCAAAGCTTCCCGGTATTATGAGACCTTTCACACCTATGATGAAATGGAAAATTAAGAAAACTGGTATAGCCTCATTACCTGATCTATTAAAAATGACTTTAGAAACTGAAAATGTTAGATTATATGCATGTACTGCTACTATGGATATAATGAATGTTAAAAAAGAACAATTAATACCTGAAGTAGAAGGATTTATGGGTGCAGCTAGCTTTCTTGATATTGCATCAGAATGTGATGTACAATTATTCATTTAAGAGTTGATTTAAATGGCTGATATACCAAAAGCAGATAAAACATTTGATGCCCGTGGATTGCAATGCCCGGTACCAATATTAAAAGCTAAAAAGCAAATTCAAACATTAGAAATTGATCAAATCTTAGAAGTTTTATCCACTGATCCTGGTTCAAAAGAAGACTTCCCAAGATGGTGTAAACGTACCGGCAATGAATTACTAGGTATTTTCGATGAGGAAGATTATGCTCGATATTTCATTAAGAGAAAAGCATAAATCCATTTTTTCCCTTCTATTTTTCATTTAATTGTCTCTTTTTGATTTTCCCACAAAAAGGCAAACTTTAAAAGTAGAAAGGTAAACGAAAAAACTACAAACAAAAACCAACCGCCGGAAGTTAAGCCTCTATACGTTATGATAATTACTGATCTGAGTGATCGTTCGGGAACATCATAAAGCTGCGTTGCGACGCGGTCAAAGCTAGAGGGTAACACCCGGACCCGTCCGATCCCGGAAACGGTTGGTTTTGTGTTTCCCTTTTATAATCTTTTTTTGTATTATTTTTGTTTGAAATAATGATTTATCAAGAAAAAAATAAAAGTAATAAAAAACGTTGATTTTCAAGTAAGATAGCATCAAGGTATTAAAAGTGAATAGAAGAAATAAACCATTATTTGGAATTTTAATAATTGTTCTATTTATTAGTTGCTTTACAATAATTTCTACAAATCACTTTGTAGTTGCAGATACCCCAAATATTGTCGCATCAATATCTATAGTTGCTGATTTTGCTTCTCAAATTGGTGATGGAATATTTAGTGTTGGTAGTATTGTTTCTGGAACAGAAAATCCTCATATATATGAACCTACACCAAGTGAAATTGAATCTGTTGCAAATGCTGATTTATTTATTAGACTGGGTTTGGAAGATTTAGAGCCATGGGTAGATGCAGTAATATTGGCTAATCCTGATGTACCGGTTCTAACTTTAGTAAATCCATCAATGATGCGTTATGATCCAATTATAGATGCAGATAATCCTCATGTTTGGATGGATCCAAATAACGTGAAAATAATGGTAGATAAAATCTATGATGAAATTATTATAATAGATGCTAGCAATTACGCTGTATATGAAACAAATAAAAATAACTACTTAATTGAGTTAGATAATTTATTGGATTTAATAAATACTACTAAAACAGAATTTAATGGTTTAAAAGTAATTGTTCATCATCCTTCACTTATGTATTTCTTAGATTTGTTAGATGTTGAAAGAATTGGTGCTATTGAAGAGCACGAAGGTGAAGAACCATCACCTGAGCATATTGCAGAATTAATTGCGGATATTAGAAGTAATAATGTTTCACTAATTATTAATCAACCCCAGCTGGAAGAAGAACAGGTAATAGAAATAGCTAGAGATACAGGTATAAAAATCGCTGATTTAACTCCTTTATTAGGAGTACCTGATTTGGAGGGATTTGTTCAAGCTCAAGGAAGAATTATTGATAATTATATTAAAATGATGGAATATAACCTTGAAGCATTAAAAAATCCACATGATCCGCCAAAAGTTGGTGAAATAACTACTTTTTGGGTAATGGTAGGTATAGGGATTGCGAGTATAATTGGTTCGCTAATTGTTGTGGTTGTTATTCGAATGAAAAAAAGAAAGGAGCAATTGTAATGTCAAAATTTGTTGATTTTTTTCAAGCCTTTCAATATGAATT
>JAEOUJ010000255.1 GCA_016839405.1 Candidatus Gerdarchaeota archaeon
CTTTTCTTTTTATTCTTTTAAGAAATCTCGGTAATTCTTAATATGTATAGCCCATTGATCAATTTGAATTTTATATAACATCAGTAATTGACTCTCCACTAGTAACTACCTTATTTATCATTGGTTCTTCTATATTTATCATAGTAATTATTCGCAGAAAGAAATCAAATTAATTCCATTAAATTAATGAAGAATCACTGATTCTTCTTTTTTTCTTATTTTGTAAAAACCATTACTTAATTTCATTTTAAATTTATCCTTAAAAAATAAGCATTAAACAAAAACAACAAAAAAAGGGTGGGTTAGAGATGGACTGAAAGAAGGAAGGGAATATCAGCCCATCTCAGATCTTTAGCCGGAGAATTATTTGCTAAAGCGTGACTGATTTCTTCCTTACCAATAGCTGCTTGTTGGTGGTTCTACAGGCCAAACATTAAGTAAATCTGTAATGGGATCTGCTACTCCGGCATCCCACAAGAGGATTTGAGCATCCCAGTTGCCACCAGTATCGATGGTTCTTAGAGTTATTATGTTATATCCAGGATTCATTGTAATTGTTACAGGATCATGCCATATTCTTGAATCACTGCCAAAATCTTCTGCTACTCCATTTACCCATAGTGTATAGATATCATCAACTTGAACTGAAATATCAATGTCCATTGCACTTGCTGTTGGATTGTAAATATAAGTAAACATGTAATTTATTCCTCTATGAGGCCAATTAAAATTATCACCGTTATCAAAATCATTACCGCAGAAAGTAATACAACCTGGATAATCACCAGAATCATTGTATGGAAGTGCAGTATAACCTGTATGAGCGGAAATATCTTGAGAGAATTGATCTGTTGTACCTATATATGGATGATAATCTTCAGCTGGACCAAATCCATTTGATGAAATATAATCATTAGCATTTGAACTTAACTGTCTTTCTCCGCTTTCAAAGATTCCTACAATAAACCAAAGTAAAGGTGAATAACCTGAAGTTGTTGGAAAACTATCACGTGTTCTTTCTGGATCATCTAAAGCTGTTCTCAAGTATAAAACCATAGGTATATAACCATCTTCAATTATTGGATCTTCACCACCGCCACCAGAAATATAATTTGAGAATTGTCTACCAGTTGTTAATGTTTTACCATCATAAGAAATTATTAATTCAAAAGATGTTAGTGGATTAATTTGAGATTCATTTATACTAGTGTGAATTGTCACTTCCTTCTGTGTTTGTACTGGATATTCTAATCCACTAGTAATTTGCCAACTGTAAGTTGTTGGGGCACCATTATAAATTATTACGGAAACAGTTGAATCTAGGGTTGCTAAATCTGTTCCCAAATTAAATAAATCAGTAGTTATAGTGTCAAACTTATTATCTTCATCAGTATCAGTAAGATTTAAAGTTGACATTTGCACTAATTCGCTTCTGCCTTGCAATAAAGGTACTACGACAAAGTATACTATAGCTGCTGCTGAAACAGTGAGGGCAATGAGCAAAATAGTAGCAATAACAGGACTGACACCTCGTTTATTATCGCTCTTTTTGGGGAAAAGTTTATTGAAAATTTTTGACATAAAACCTTCCTTCTTGGAATTATTAGTTTTGCCGTTGAACTCCGGCTCACTACTATATTAAATATCGAATTGAATCTATTAAAGCGTTATAGAAACTATATTCCATGTTTGTAGCAAAGAATTCAATATATCTAATAAAAATATCCGCTGTTTTTTTACGGTTACGGCATAGAAAAATAATGAAAAATATCTATCTATTCTATTTTGCCATGACATACGTTGATAGCCCATTCGTATAATGCTTCTAAAGCTATTGCCAGTTTTTCTCCTTTTTTAGATAAAGAATACTCAACCTTTGGTGGTATTTCTGGATAAACTTCTCGTATAATTAATCCTTCCTTAACAAAATCACTTAATCTGTCCGATAATGTTGCATCACTAATTCTTTTTTTTGTCCATCCTTTCTGTAATGAATCTCTAATCTCATTGTATCTTAATTGTTTTCTTTGACGTAGTAAATGTATTAATTGAATTCCCCATTTCTTACTAATGAAATTCAAAGTTCTTTGTGCAGGAATAAAACATGGATATAAGTTGTCTTCTTTAGAACAATTTTCATTTGAAATATTGTTTGTCAATTACTTCACATCTTACTAGTATCTACAAAGTTGTATAGCGAGAACTTATATATAATTACTTCGAATAGTAAAGTAATATTACTTTAAAAAATAAAGTGAGATGATAAATATTGAATAAAAACTGTAAAAAAAAGCATGAAAATAAACATAAATGTGGTGAATTTTCAGGTAATGAAACAAATGAAGAAAAATTAAAACACCTAAAAGAATGTAAAGAAGGATTACTTAAGCAAATTGAGGAAATTGATGCTGCTATTAAAAAAATAGATAATTAAAATTCTAATCAATTGGTAAATTATGTTTTAGTAATTCTTTGATATTCTCTTTTTCACTATTATAAGGTCTTAATCTGAAGCTATAACTATAATTTTTGAATCTCTTTAATTTAAATTCTGAGTGAACTCGTGCAATTGCAGGCCAATCACCACCAACACCTCTTTGTTTGTAATCAATATTTAATGTTACAAAATCTTTTGGTGGTAAATCACTAATATGAGTTGCTTTTTCTAAGTCGCTCATTGAATAAAGCCAAATACTAAAATCAATTGTGTTATTTTTCGTAGCTTGTATTAATAGATTAAGATTTAGATTAACATCACTCATTAGATTGATCCAACGAACATCTGATCTATTGCCATTTTCTTGTGGTTTAACATAATTATGTTGGATTTCACCAACCAAACGTTCATATATACCAAACGGTGCGCCTGATTTCCGATCAATATATGTCTCCTGTGGTCCTCGCCCAAACCATGTCAATTTTTTGAAGTGTTTATTTAACGCCATCTGCATTCCAAATCGAATCATATTTACACGTGGAGTAAATTTAGTCTCGACATGGATATCACCTGTTCCAAAAATAGTATAAGTAGTTATTATTGGTCTTATACCTAGAAATAACCTACTTTTTGTAACTATTCTTGCGTGTTTGTTTGAAAGCTTATCAAAAGTAACATCCATTAATTTTTGTTTCTTATTTGCATTTCTCCAGCGATAGAATAATCTTCTAAAAATTGGTGTAAATATTTTTGGTCCAAAATTAAAAATGCCTAGATCATTATCTATAGGAGCTCTCCAAAAATTACTTGTTAATGGAGAAGCAATTAACTCTTCACCTTCAAAAATATATGATTTAATTCGACCGGATTTTGGGCTAAAGGATATACTACAATTATCTCCTACGATTTTTATTGCATCATACTCAACTTCTAGTTTTATATCACAACCTTTCTCCAAATCTAGGATTTGTGAATTTGCATCTATTTTAGGAATAGAAAATTGATCCCATGCTACAACAAAATCGCTGGGAGCCCAATTTGTATCCTCTAATAGACAAAAACTAATTTTGATATGGTGTTCCAAATTACCTTTTAAATTGGATTGATTATAGGGGATTGTTATTGTATCTATACTATTAGGTGGTAAATTAATTGATGGAATTGTTCCAGTTTGAATTATTTCCCCATCAGATAAAAGTTCCCATTTTATGTTAAATCCACCCAGTGATTTAAAATCATATTTATTGTGAATTTCAAATACTCCTTCTCTAATATCAATTGATCGTACTTCTATATTTTGATAAACCTTCTTCACTTCAAAAGCGGATGGATTTGGTTTTCTGTTTGGTAAAAATATGCCATTACAGCAGAAATTACCGTCATTTGGCTCATCACCAAAATCTCCACCATATAGCCAATACTCAATTCCATTTTCAGTTGTTCTTTTTATCCCTTGATCTACAAAATCCCAAATGAATCCTCCAATACAATTATCATATTTTTCAAAAATATTCATATATTTCTGGAAATTCCCTAAACTATTTCCCATAGCATGAGCATATTCACATAATATTCTAGGTTTACCTTTGTATAATTTATGGCTTATTTTTGGATCAAGCCAATTAGTTCTAGCTCGTTTCAATTTACCTGACTCTTCTAGAGCTTTGGGAATAGTATACATTGAACTAAATACATCTGAAATCCTCACCTTATGATCTCCTTCATAATGGATACCACGAGTGTGATCCATTTCATTTGTAATTTCCTTCATTCGTTCAAAATTAGATCCATAACCCGATTCGTTACCTAATGACCATATGAAAATACAAGGAAAATTCTTATCTCGTTCAACCATGCTAACCATACGATCAATGCAAGCTTTAGTCCATTTAGGATCACTTTTTGGTAGGATATTTCTTAATCCATGCGATTCAAGATTACACTCATCCATTACATATAAACCATATTTATCACAGAGTTCATAGAATTTAGGATGATTGGGATAGTGACTTGTTCTTACTGCATTAATATTGAATTGCTTCATTAAAATAACATCTTCAATCATCCGCTCGTAA
>JAEOUJ010000256.1 GCA_016839405.1 Candidatus Gerdarchaeota archaeon
GAATTAGATGAAATAGAAAATGATCTAATAAATGAAAAAATCATAACTTTGGACAACAAACATTGGCTTAAAAGTGAGACAGCTGGTCAAGCAATTCTTTGGGAAAATCAAACAATAATTGATAGTCCTTTAAGACCAGTTACTCCAGTTGTTGTTTCTGATATTAATGGTATTACTCATATTATCTGGGCTAATTATCTTAGTGGGAATGGGAAAATCTATCATATTATGTTAGATGAGTATGGTACTTGGAGTGAAAAGGAGGAAATATATTCTCAAAACCAAGGGGTTTCAATTTATTGTGATGCAGTAACTGATGATTTAGGACAAATTCATTTAGCATTTTCATGGGGAGAAACTGATTTGGAACAGAAAATATTCTATCGAAAATGGTCTAGTGGAGTATGGGGAGCAATTGAACGAGTTGATTATGGATTAGATCCTTTTGGTAATATAATTCCAGCAAATTCACCTCAAATAGTTGTTACAAGTAATGGAGTACCACATATTGTTTGGTCATCATCGCTTGGTTCATATTTTGATAATTATTACCAACCAATTTTCTATCAAAAAAGATTAGGTGAAAATATATGGAGTCAAATGTCTTTTGTGGGTTATTCACCACCAGGAACATACCGAATGACTGTTACAAGTGATAATAAAATTCACCTCGTTTATGTAACAGGTTGGGTAGGTTCAAGTAGGACATATCAAGAAATATATTACACACAAAAAGCATCTGATTCACTTTCTTTTGGATTATCTACTCTTCTTTGGGCAGATTCAATAATGGGATCCTATTATTCTGTACCAAGACCAGAAATTTTAGTTTTAAATAATACAATATATGTATTTTTCCAAGCCTTACAAGAATCCATAGAAGGAATATATGGATTATATAAATTAACCAGTTCTTGGAGTGAAGCACTTAAATTAACAGATGTAGTAGCACCTTATGGTAGAATAAAGTTAGCGGGCATTGTAACAGAAAATGAAGATATTGTTTTGACTTGGCCTAAGGATGATTTTGACATAGGTTTACAAACTGGAGGATTACATTATCTATCATATTTAGCAAATAACAATACATTGACAGAACAAAGTTTAGTAACAGAAGAATATGCAAATGCAATAGATCCTTCAATTACGATTGATAAATTTGATAGAATTCACTTGGTTTGGAGAGATGAGATTAGTGCATCAACAAAAAGGTTATACTATATTCAAGGTAAATTTGATGTTGATCAAGACGGTATTCCAGATTATGATGAAATAAATGTCTATGGAACAGATCCCTACAATCCAGATTCAGATGGAGATTATATGAATGATGGTGATGAGATTGATTATGGTATGGATCCTCTAAATCCTGATGAAGATGGAGATTCTATGTATGATGGATGGGAAGTAATGAATGGCCTGGATTTCACAAATAGTGCTGATGCTGGATTTGATAATGATACTGATGGTTTAATTAATTTATATGAATTTACAAATCAAACTAATCCTTTTGATGATGATACAGATAATGATTTACTTATTGATGGGGATGAAGTTTTAATTTATTTTACAAACCCTATAAATAATGATACAGATGGCGATCTTTTACATGATGGAGAGGAAATTATTACTTATTTCACAGATCCATTAGATAATGATACAGAAAATGATGGAATGCCAGATGGGTTTGAAGTTTTCTACAGTTTAAATCCTCTGGTAAATGATTCTTATAATGACGAAGATATTGATTTGCTATTTAATATTGAAGAATATTTTATTGGAACAAATCCATTAAAAAATGATACAGATGATGATTTACTCGATGATTTTGAAGAATATAACATTTACCAAACTAATCCTCTCTCCAATGATACAGATGAAGACCTTTTAACAGATTATTATGAAGTTATAATTGATCCTTTAGATGATCAATATCAAACGAATAATATTTACCAAACCAATCCTCTAGAACCTGATTCTGATTTTGATTATTTGAATGATATAATTGAATTAGATGTATCCTTAACAAATCCTATCGATAATGATACAGATAATGATTTAATGTTGGATGGCTATGAATGGTTTTTTGGTCTTAATCCTTTCTTTGATGATTCAACAGAAGATCCAGATGAAGATGGATTAAGTAATTATATTGAATCTACACAATTTAGCAATCCATACTATGATGATACTGATTTCGATCGATTATCTGATTATGTTGAATATCAAATTGGAACAAGTTTAACAAATTCAGATACAGATGGAGATGGTCTAACTGATTATAATGAATATGTGTATTTTAATACTGATCCACTTGATCCAGATCCAGATAATGATGGTTTAAATGATTTATTAGAAGTTTTGGTTTATGGTAGCGGACCTTATAATAATGATTCAGATGGGGATACAATTTTAGATGGAGATGAAGTTTATATTTACTTTTCAAATCCTGTATCACAAGACTCTGATAGAGATGGATTAAAAGATCAAGAAGAAATAGCTTTTAATTCTAGCCCAATATTGGAAGACACTGATTTTGATGGCATGGATGATTATTTTGAGTGGCTTTATGGTTTTAACCCGCGATTTAATGATGGGCAACTGGATACAGATTCAGATGGACTTCTCAACCTAGAGGAATATTGGTTAAATGGCAATCCTTTGTTAGATGATACAGACAATGATTCACTACTTGATTTTGAAGAAGCGTTTATCTATCTCTCAGCACTAAATCGTAATGATACTGATTATGATTTGCTTTCTGATTTTGAAGAAGTAAGAACTTATGGTACTTCACCTAGTGATCCAGATTCAGATGATGATGGTCTTTCAGATGGAGAAGAAATTTTAATCTATGGAACAAATCCCCTATCTTTTGATACAGATGGAGATGGCTATTCTGATTATTTTGAAATAAATTCTGGAACAAATCCACTTAATCCTAGCAATAATCCTGGCAGTAATACAAAACGAATAATTATTTCTGTTTTCTCCTCGATTGTTTTGGTTTTAATTCTTTATTATTTTGTACCATATCTTTTTTCACGTTTTAGTCGCAACCAAGAATCTGATTGGGTTGAGGAAGGTATTAATAATCGTAAGCGAAAAACAACTAAATTAATTCAAAAGAACTTAGATCAAATTGAATCTAAGATTCCTTCTAAGAATTCTATTGATGAATAATAATTTATGAATAGTATTTGAAATTATTGTTTTTCAAATAATTTCTTAACCTCAAGCATCTTATTTATTATATCCACTTCAAAAGGACATCTTTCCATGCAATTACCGCATTCTATGCAATGAGAAGCTAGAACACCAAATTTCATATAATCACCAAGTATTTTTTCTATTTCACCTACACTAGTTGCTTGATCATATAATTTGAATATTCTTCCAATATCAATATCTTCTGGGCAAGGTTGACAATGATTGCAGTATACACATTCACCGGTTATATACTCATCAAATTCTTTCAATAACATGGAGTAATCTTTTTCTTCATCTGATGCGTTTGAATAAGTCATTATTTCATCTAATTCTTCTATGCTTGCTACTCCAGGTACAGTTGTACTTACACCGACTTGACTTAGAATATAATGTAAACATTTTACAGGTGTTGCTATAGCGGGTATTTTCTTTTTTAAGCTCATTCCCCCACTTCGCCAACTACCAATTGTTACTGTTTCCTTTAGTTTAATTAATGCACCACCAGCAAAAGGTTTCATAGCTATTACACCAATTCCATTTTTAGCACAAATTGAAAGTACTTTATTTCTATTTTTCAATGCATTATTTGCTAAATTTATTTGATACATAATAACATCAAATTTATTACTAGTAGCAGCTTTCTCGACAATTTTCAAGTCATGAGTGCTAATTCCAATGAACTTTGTTTTATTTTCTTCTTTGAATTTTCGAGCTAGATCATAAAGACCATTTGGTTTATTCATTATCTCATCATAGTTCTTTTCTTTTAACACAAAATGTATGAAAAGAATATCAACATAATCAGTTTTCATTATTTTCAAATATTTATCGAATGTTTCCGTGCAGGATTTGATGCTTCTATTTTTCTTGTATTTTCCTTTATATTCTGAAGATCCCATATGATGTACAAGAATTAATTTTTCTCTATTTCCTTCGATTGCTTTGCTTATCTTTTGTAGATGCTCATCAAAATTAAAAATAATATCAATATAATTAACACCTTTTTCTATAGCTCTTCTTATTACTGAAGTTATTTCCTCAGGGGATTTTTTTTCTAACCACTCTGTTCCAAGACTTATTTCACTAACTCTTAATCCTGTTTTACCTAACAATCGATAATGCATTTTTATCACTTATTCATTGATATAAAAATTAAACGAATAACTAGTTTTTTTATTACTCTATTAGAAACTTTTGCATATTTCTATGAATTTGCTTCAAGACTAAATTTATGTCTTCTTCTATTTTTATTGACACTAATTTATCAAGAGGTGTTTCTCCTTTATTGATTAAAACAGTCTTTGCATCATTTCTCATTGCCATAACTGGTAAATCAGCTGCTGGTGTTACAACTAGTGATGAACCTATTATTAGATAAACATCAGCTAATTCAGAATGTTTTTTTGCTAATTCCATTTCTCCTTCTGGCATTGGATCTCCAAAATTTACAACTGAAGAGATTAATCTTCCTGAGCAATTAGGGCAAAATGGTTGACCCTTTATTATAGAACTTGTTCTATATCCAGCCCCCCACTTTCCACGATCCCATTTAACTTGCTCATAGGTATACTTACTTTGGCAGTCTAAACACAACATATATTTTCCATTGCCATGCAATTCAGCTAAAATATCTGGTAATATTCCAGATTCTCTATGTAAGTTATCTGTGTTTTGAGTTATTAAAAATTTA
>JAEOUJ010000257.1 GCA_016839405.1 Candidatus Gerdarchaeota archaeon
AATAGTGAAAAAAATGTCAAAATTACTTACAATGTTTTTAGTAATAACACTCTATATGGAATATTGATAAAACAAATTCATTCAAACAGTTTTATTCATCATAATAATTTTCTTTTTAATTATATTAAAGGTTTAATTAATAATTCTGCACAAGCTTATCAAGACGATTCTACCTCTAATAATCTGCTCTGGTATGATCCTTCCTCATTAGAAGGAAATTACTGGTCTGATTTAATATGGAATGAAGGGGTGATTTACGAAATCGATGGTGGGAGTAATACTGATCCTTATCCTCTTGAAAATCCTGTTGAAATCTGATATCTAAACAGCAGGTACTTCCCACCTAAGCGTGTCCTTCCCGAAACGGACTTCTAACCCTTAAAGAAGAAGTGTGTGTACTGTTGTATTTTAAATTTAAAAAGAAAAGAAATGTGAAAGCTTCTTAAGCTTTCAACTTATTTTCGTCGTTTTTTGAGGAGAAGTGTTATAATAGTTATTCCAATAACTGAGGTAATAATTACTGTAGTAAAAATTATCCCTGTTTCAACTGTTGTGGTTACTGTATTATTTTGAGTGATGATTATTGTTCCTTGTGGAGGAGTAACAGTCACTGGTGGAAGTGTTATTATTTCTGGTTCTGGAATGCTTAATGGATCATTTGGATTAGTATTTGAGTAGATTTCCACACTGTCAATATAAGTGTCACCATCAGAATCAGGGTTCAAGGGATTGGTATGAACATATCCCGTTGCATTTGCACCGGGATTAGATGGACTATAGAAACCATTCACCTCATCGCCATCTATTAAATGATCACCATCTGTATCATCATTAATAGGATCAGTGTTTATTGTTAGTTCTTCTCCATCGAGTAAACCATCATCATCCATATCACTATCTGTTGGGTCCGTGTGTTTATAATATATTTCATCCCAATCATTCAACAAATCATCATCAGTATCTGATTTTAAAGGATCTGTGTTATAGAAACTCTCAGTAAGATCATCCATATAATCACTATCACTATCCATTTGCCCTGTGTGAAAAACTGATCCTTGAAAGCAATACCAGGGGGCGTTTCCAGATTCACTAACACCACTTAATCCTAGGCAATATACTCTATCATCATTTGATCCAAAAATAATCTCTAATATACCATCTCTATCAAGATCAGCAACAGCAGGAGAAGAATAAATCCAATCTCCTACAGTATAATTCCATTCTTCAACTCCCAAATGATTTACACAATGAATTGAGTTATCTGAACCTGTACCAACCATTAATTCCATGGTGCCGTCATTATCTAAATCAGCAACAACTGGTGAAGAATGAATATATGCTCCAAAATCGATTTGCCATTTCTCCTTACCAAGAAAATCTAAACAATAAAGCTGACCAGCATCTGATCCGAAAAGGATTTCCAATGTTCCATCAGCATCTATATCAGCAATTGCGGGTGAAGAATGAATTTCATGACCCAGTGTTATGGTAATATTTCTCCATTGCTCAATACCTAAGTGATTCACACAATAGAAATCACCATTCATGACACCTCCTAATACTTCCAACGCTTTATCATTGTCAATATCAGCTACTGCAGGGGATGAGCGATGACCTGCAAAAACATGATAACTCCATTCCAAAATTCCTAAATGACTTAAGCAGTAAAGAGGAGTTCCATCTTGTGCTATTATTATTTCTAACCTTCCATCCAAATCAAGATCTGCAACTGCAGGAGAAGAATAAATTGGCCAAGCAGTAGAGAAAGACCATTCTAATACTCCCTTATCTGATATGCAATAAAAAATCTGTTGAAGAGAACCAAACAAAATTTCAAATTCACCATCCTTATCTATATCTGCTATTGTGGGAGACGAATGGATTTGACCTCCTGTTGAAAAGTTCCATTCTTCTTTTCCTGTATTATCAAGACAATATAGTTTCCCATTACTAAATGATCCAATTATTACTTCTAGTTTACTATCATCATCGAGATCTGCTACTGTAGGAGAAGACATAATTTCACCTGTAATATAGCTCCATTTTTCATTGCCTTCATGATTAAGACAATAAATTTTACCATCTAAAGAACCAACTATGATTTCTTTTATGCCATCTTTGTTTAAATCAGCCACAATTGGAGAAGATCGTATTTGATTGCCCGTTGTGAAATTCCATTTTTGATACACTCCCATTGCTTGTGGTTGTAATTCAAGATAATTTTCTATACCTTCTTTTTTCGCTTCAAAATTCATTGGTTTAACAAAAATAAATATGATTAGCATAATTATTAGTATCAAACTTTTTCTTGTTTTTCTCATTTTCGCACCCACCCCAAAAGTGTATATTATTGTACTTCAGAATTCATTTACTTTTTGGTAGAAAAACTCAAAATAATTAACTCATGCGTGTCATTACCGAACCGGCCTTCTAGACCTTCAAGAAGAAGTGTGTGTCCTGAGCATCGTTATTTTTCTTTCTAAAACTGTTTCTAAACTTTTGTGAGAGATTGTTTAATATAAATTAGAATTAATGTATAAAATGAAAAAAGGATTTGTTTATATGTCGAAAATAGAAAAAACCATGTCGACTTCATGTGTTGTAATTTTTATTATACTCTGTATAATATTAACTATTCTAGGTTCTATTTTCTTAGCTTGGTTTATTAATTGGCCACATGATGATATAGATTATTGTGTTAATTCTGAAATCTACATTAATAAGGATGAAGATTTTAAATTAAATGGTTTCCTTGGTAATGGGTCTACTGATGATCCATATCGTTTAGAAAACATTACTTTTCAATTTGAAAATCTTTATGGTGTTTGTATTAAGAATACAGAAGCTCATTTTGTAATTAGAAATTGCACTTTTTTAGAAGGTTATAATTTTCTTAAT
>JAEOUJ010000023.1 GCA_016839405.1 Candidatus Gerdarchaeota archaeon
AGAAATGCAGCTAAGAGCAATAATTGCCTTTCGTGTTTTAAACAAAAAAGCGAAAAATGCAATTCCACAACTTTACAAAACCATACCTCTAAGTGATAATAACAGATTTGAATTGCTTCTTACATTGCTTATAATAGAAGGATTATTTGGAAAAGCAGCAATGGAGTTGGAGCGGATGAGAGACTATGATTCACTTGACATATATCAAGAATGGAAATTTGAGACACAAGTTACTCGACAAAGAAAGCAATCGTAAAAGGATTGAAAATGGCGGGCGTGGGCGGATTCGAACCGCCGATCTTCCACTCCGCAGGCGGACGCATTATCCAAGCTCTACTACACGCCCAATTATTAGCAAATCAATTTCTAATGGTATTTAAAAATATGTGTTTTTATTAATAAATGAATTCTATTTTATTTTCACTAGTTAATCATCAATAAAGTAAATTTGTTTTTTCATTTTTTTTACAAATTAATCTAAATTTTTCCACGAAATTTGATAGACAAAATATTTAAATAATTTGTCGAGAAGATTTATGTCCCGAGACAAAAAATTCTCTGGGAGGATGAGAAAAATTAGATTCAAACATTTAAAAATAATCGTACCAATTTTACTGCTTTGCTTACCCCTAGCTACAATGTTTGTAAAAACCACCAAAAGTGACTCTGATGTAGTTACAATGATTATCTGGTTAGAAACACCAGAAAAACAAGCAATCGTAGATGAAATTATCACTTCTATTGAAGATTTGGGTTTATCGGTAAATGCTATCTATTTAGCTACACTTGATGAATGGCGATTCTATCCAGGAGATTATGATCTATCTTATGGAGGAATAATGTCTTTACCTGAAGAAGGAGACATTTTCATGTTTGCTTTTGTAAACGTATTGCTAAACTATTATGCATTGAAACATACAGATACTAAAATCTTCAAATGCGTAGATAAACTCTGGGCAATGTATTGGGAGGCAGTGGAAAATCCCGATATCGTTGATGAAGAATTTCTAGATGATATGGTTAACACATTCCAAGATATCGAAGAGCGTCTTTGGGAAAAACAATACTATTCAGTATTTAATCAATGGTGGGAACCTTGGACTTGGGAATGGGGTGTTCCATCCATGAGAACTGAGGCAATTGTGTATAACTGTCTTCCAGGACACATTTTCGCAGACAAAGATTTGAGATTAGCATTAAATGAGGAAATTGATCGCGATGTTTTTCTAGATTATCACTCAGTCTACAATCCATATGAAACTACTTTAGTTTACCATCTCTTTCAATGGTTGCCATTTCATGATGCTTCTCTACCAAATTGTTATCCCATAGATTGAAAACACTATTGATTGGTTCATTTGTGACCGGTTCTTCACCGGATCACCACTCTTTTTTTTAATCGAAAAATAAAGTTGTTTTTTATTGGATTTTTTATTTATTTATCTAAGCTTACTTTATTTTCACTGATAGGTCATCTAAGTAGTGGGTAATCTCAGTTTCCCAGACAACTGACATACCTACAGCAATCCAAATTATTCCGTCATTTCCAGTTTTAATTGCAAATTTTTTACTATATTCTTTCCATTCTGGAGCTTCTTCTCCAGTTCCTAAAATTCCATCATTGAAATCTGCTTCTACTTCTGGATTTGTTGTATTGCAATAAGCAACTACTAAAGTAATTGTGTTAAAACTTACGGTTCCGCAATAGAATTGGAATGATATGCTGACTTGATATTTTTTATTAGCTTGTAATGTATAATTTTTTTCAATCCAAATTACACCATCATCTTGTCTTCCATCTATGAATAATTTCAATGAATGTGTTCCAGAAAAAGCTCTACTAGCATTCTCAACTCGAGTAATTGACCAATTTACTTCATGTCCAGGATTATTTGGATCCATGGGCACATCTCTATCTGTAACCCAACCATTGAATCCTAATTCAAAATCTTGAAATTCACTGATGTTATCTGTTAAAAGATAATAAGCAGCAAAACCTCCACTTATTCCAATTGCAATTACACCAATTGCAATAGCTCCAATAAATGCTTTTTTCATTTCATTTCTCTCACAGTACTGTATAGTATATTATTGTTCTAAGTGGTACTTAATGCTATATTTTAGAACACAAAGTGACTAATTGAGAGAAAATTGTTCTAATTTTAGAACAAGATTTACTAATTAATTTTTGAATAATCTAATACTCCAGTATGCATAATTAGTTTCCATTCATTATCACATTTTGAGTAAACCTTGCATACTCTTCCCTTCCAATGATTCTCATTTCCTTTATCATCTTTCCATAGAGTATCAATATCTACTACAGCAAAGGCTCCATCCTCTTCTTTAGATATCTCAATTTTCTTTATTTCTCTATTATTATGAATTAATTTGTGAGTATTGAAAAGCTCTTGCCAACCTTTTTTCCACCTATTATAATCAAATCTTCCCCAAGGAATAATCCAATCTATTGGGTCATGTGCTTGATCATCTTTTGGCCAGGGCCATACCATATCCGGATGAAAAATTGACATTAATAATTCTATATCTTGTGTATCCCAAGCTCTTGTTTCTCGATTTACAATTTCAGTAATTTCTTCAATTGGATTCACATTTTTCCCTCAATTTAACTTTAGATATTTTATCTCTTAAACTATTTAATTTTTGATGAGATTTCCTTTGGATTAAAAAGAAATATGATATGTATAATTCTTTCTCAAAGTATCCAAAGAGAGACTATATTTTATTTAATACAATTTCAAGAAAATACCATTATTAAAACATAGATAACTAACAAAATTTTTATATTTTGTTATAATCAACTATTCGATTTCTATGAGAGAATCAAACAATTTTGTAAAAAAGGAATTTTTCAAAGCATTTGATTCTCATGCTCATCCTTTGACATATACAAAACGAGATTATGATTTCTTAGATCTTGGAATAGAAAATCAATATTCTCAAATTGATTATATAAAGATGAAACATGGGGGTGTTGAAGCGGTAATTTTTGCTTTACCTGTAGTTTTTGATCTAAACACCAGCAACATCCCTGAGATGCTTATCATGGATATTAGATTGGTCAAAGAAAAAATTGGACAATATCCTCAACTTGCAGAAATTGTACATTCAATAAATGACTTAGAGAAAGTTACCTCACAAGGGAAACTAGCAATTTTCCTCTCTATTGAATATCCCCACTTTGTCGATAACAGTCTTGATTATCTTGAAAAGTATAAAAAACTCGGTATTGTATCAATTGCAATTGGAGATGATACAGTTTGTTGTGAAAATGAAATGGAAGGATTAAATGAATTTAGCAAAAAATTAATACAAAAAATGAATGCACTAGGTTTAATTATTGACATTTCGCATTCCTCAAATAAAGTACAAATTGAAGTAATCAAAGAGTCTTTTCATCCTGTTATAGCTTCACATTCAAATGCTAGAGCTTTGTGTGATAATCCTCGAAATATTCCTGATGAAACTTTAAAAATGATTGCCGACCAAGGAGGAGTAATTATGGTTACGTTTTTCCCAGGACTTGTTGACAAAGAATTTTTCATCGAGGATATGAAGGCATGGGAGAAATATGGAAAAAAGGAGATGGAATTAAAAAACAAATACAAAGAGAATTCTTCAAAAATAAATGAAGAATTAGAACAATATTGGGAGGAAATAAAACCCACAAAAACTGTTGATTTCGTGAAATTAATTGATCATATAGATTATATTGTAAATCTAGTGGGAATTGACCATGTTGGTATAGGCAGTGATTTCAGTGGAGCGCAGACTCTTCATAGGTTGGAGGATGCAACACAGTTTCAAAATATTGCAAAGGAATTATTAAAAAGAGGTTATCAACCCGACCAAATAAGGAAAATATTTAGAGAAAATTTGATTAGAGTAATGAATGTTGTTCAAGCTTATTGAGACATGTTTGGATGAAAAAAGAAGAGAACGAATTATAGTTTATTTACTTACAATTATCCTCATTCCCACTTCTATATTCCTTAATGTATTAATTATTGCTCATTTAAATTCCATAATTCGGTTGATAGATATCTTTCCCCTGTATCTGGAATTATTATAACAATATTCTCTTCCTTTTGTGTTTTCTTAGCATATTTTAATGCTGCTGCTAATGCTGCTCCAGCTGATTTTCCAGCAAATATACCTTCTTCTTTTGCTAGTATTCTACTCATATTATATGCTTCATCTTCTACAATTGGTATTATTTCATCATAAATTTCTGTATTTAGAACATCTGGAATAAATCCCGGACCCATCCCTTCAATTTGATGTTTACCTGGTTTACCTCCAGATAAAACTGGAGAATTTTTTGGCTCTACAGCAATGATGTGAATTTTAGAATTAAATTCTTTTAGTTTTTCTCCCGTACCAGTGATTGTTCCTCCAGTACCTACACAAGCAATGAAAACATCTATTTTCCCTTCCATATCTTCCCATATTTCTCGAGCAGTTGTTTGTCTATGTATCTCTGGATTTGCTGTATTTATAAATTGATTAATTAGAAAAGCATTCTCAGTTTTATTGATATATTCTTTTGCTTGTTCAAGGGCTCCTGACATTCCTTCTTCTATAGGTGTTAAAACCAATGTTGCTCCAAATGCTTTCATTATTTTACGTCGTTCTTCACTAGCAGATTCAAGCATATAAATTCGCAGATTATAATCCTTAACTGCACAAACTAATGCTAAACCAATTCCTGTGTTTCCCGATGTTGTTTCAACAATGATGCTATCTTTGTTAATTAATCCCTGTTTTTCAGCTTCTAAAATCATATTATAAGCAGGACGATCTTTTATACTTGATCCTGGATTAAAGAATTCTAATTTTGCATAAATTGTTGCTTTTACTTGCTTACTTATTTTAGAAAGCTTCACTATTGGCGTGTTTCCAATTGTTTCTAAAATGCTATTATAAGAAGTCATTCATTTAATCCTTCTTTTTTTCTTTAGCTAATTTTTCTTCTAACAGCTCAATTCGTTCTTCCATGCTCTCAAGATACTTCTTGATTGGATCAGGTAGTTGTCCATGTGTTAGATCGACTTTTTCTGGTATTTCACCTGCTTCTCTTTGGACCACTCTTCCTGGAACACCTACTACAACTGAATTTGGTGGCACATCTTTGATAACAACACTATTTGCACCAATTTTTGAATTTTCACCTATTGTGATAGGACCTAATACTTTTGCTCCAGCACCAATAACAACATTATCACCGACTGTTGGGTGCCGTTTCTTTTTCTCCAAGCTTACCCCTCCAAGGGTTACACCTTGATAAATTGTAACGTTATCACCTATTTCAGTAGTTTCACCAATAACTGTTCCCTTACCGTGATCAATGAAAAAATCTGATCCAATTTCTGCTCCTGGATGAATATCTATTCCTGTTAATTGAGCTGCTATATTAGATAAATATCGAGGAACAAATGGTAAACCTAATTTCCAAAGAAAATGAGCAACTCGATATACTAGCACTGCTTGAATACCAGGATAAGAAGTTAAAACTGTTACAATACTATCAGCAGCAGGGTCTTTTCTGAATGCAGTTGTAACATCAGAAGCAAAATTATCAAATATCCTTTCTATATCTTCAATAATTGATTCTTTTTTATAGTCTGATATCTGGAAACCCATTTTCATTAAACAATCAGCACAAATATTCACAACATTTTCTTTATCATCAAGAGAATTTTTACATTCAAGACATTTAGTTAATTCAGTTAATTTTGTAGTAATATTGTATCCCTCTTGTAGAAATTATTTATTTTAAAATTATATCTTATTTTCATTAGAAATATAAGAAAGAACTATATTTTATCTCACTTTTGATAACTCTTGAATTAGAATTACCAGTAATTCTTATTTATTTGATAATTAAAAAGAAATTTGTTTTTTATGTTTAGCTAACCAAGTGAACAATTGGCTTGAATTGACAATCTTTATAGCTACATCTTTTCGGGCTTGTTTTTTCGAAGATCCAAAACCAATTTCGAAATAATTGCTTCCTTCAATTTCAAGATTAAGCATAACTAAAGAACCTACATCTATTAATGCTGACCAAGCAGTTCCACGTATTTCATCAAATATTGCACATAATTGGACTAAGAAATAATAGGGATTTTTTTCATATTGTTTTTCAGCCCATTTTTTAATAGATGTCTTTTTTGGAATATTAATACTAATCTCTCCTTCATCAAAGAGATTAGTTGGTTTATAAAAAATAATTTCTTCATCGGTTAATGCTTGTTTTATTTCTTTAATTAATGTAAGGCTTTCTTTGAAAGGTTCAAGAAAAACTGATTTTGTTTTTATACCTAATTCATGTAAGAATTTTAAGGCAGCATCTTGTTCAGCATCTTTTGTATTAGTATAAATTTCGCTAATCAATTGGTAGCTTTTCTTATCATATACTCCTGAAACCTTACATTGCCATAATGGTTTATGATCGGTCCCACCAACACGTTCAGTTTTAAACAAGGGTAATTCATTTTGGTGCTTTTGGAATAATTCAAGTAATTGACCTTTGGGATTTGAATCTAGTAATTCAAATTCTTTAGCCATTTCCAACATTAATTCAACAAGTTCTTTACAAAAATCATAACCATTTATTTGATAACTTGCTCCCAAGAGTGCTTCTACAGCTTCCTTTATCTCATTTTTTGTTGCAGTATGATTCATATTATAAGAAGAGATTATTTGATCTAAACCTAATTTTCTACCAATTTTAACTAATGTTCGAGCAGAATGAAAAGTCGTTCTTAGTTTTGTTTGACGACCAGTATTTTTAATGTGTGAGTAAATATCCATTATTGCTCTATTTATAGTTGTATCTCCATGTAATGCTAATTTTTTAAATTCATCTCCACCACCACATGATTTTGGTTTTGTTGCTTGTTCAAATAAATCAGCATGACCCTCTAATTTGAAAAAAGCTAGTAATTCATTTTTATCCATAAAGACACCAATTTTTTGATTTTATTTCTTTAATTTTGGTAAGCTAAAACCATCACCTGGCCCTTTATACCGTTTATACTTTTCTCTATCAAGAGTAGCTTTCTTATGTATTACAGCATCTTCTGGACATAGGTCATAACACCGCAAACAAGCAATACATTTTTTCCCCCAATTAAATGAGTTATTTTCAAAAGTGATGTTATTTGTAGGACAATAATTAACACAATTCATACATTCTGTACAAGTTTCTCTATCTACAAAATAATTTTTAGCAATAAAGGATAGACCAAAAATCCTTACAGGTATTCTTTGCATTAATCCACCAGCGATGCTGAATGGATCCCTTCCTACCCTCCATTTTTTTCCTTGGCTTATTTTGCCAACCAATTTATCAATTTTTTTTGAAGCTTTTCCTCTTATCTTCTCTACTTTTTTTTCATTATGATATGGAAACCATTTGATAACTATGTATGGCAATTTTACATTATTGGGCATTTTTATGTTTATAGCTTGTTTTACTTTGTAACCTTTTCTATGTAGTTTTCTCATAGCAACTATAGCTCCATCGCCACTAAATTCAAGCATAGTAGTGAAAACAAAAGCTATTTTTTCCTTCATTTCTGGAAGTCTTTTTACAAAATCCATCATTATTGGTGGAAGATCAGATCCATATATTGGATAACCAAAACCAATTATATCATATTCCTCAATTAATGACTGTATTATTCCTTCTTTAATTAGCTCTTTTGCTTCAATAGAATATTTCTTTGCTACTATTCCTTCTTGATTTAATTTTTCCTCTATTTGATTTGCTACCCACCAAGTATTACCAGTTCCACTGAAATATAAGATTAAAGCTTTTATTGTAAATACTCTCCAAAAGAAAAAATGCTTTCAAAAATAAAAAGGTTAATGTCTATTTTATTCAAATAAATCCTTCAACTCTATCAGAGAGTTTATTTTTAAATTAGGCACTTCTAATCCTACTAATTCCTCTATTTTTTGATATCTGTCTATTAATACAGAAAACATTCCTGCTTTATTAGCTCCAACTATATCAGAATTAGGATTATCACCAACAAAAATCGATTGTCTGGGTGATACATTCAACAAATCTAGTGATTCAACAAAAACCTTCACATCTGGTTTTGTAACTCTATAATCATGACATGGCGCAATTACAAATTCAAAATGATGATCAATCATCGCATTTTTTAATCGCATATTAATTATGTCTATATCACCATTTGAAACAATACCCATCTTAATCCCCTTTTCTTGAAGAAATTTAATTAGTTCTTTTGCATCAGGATAAGGTTTTGATTTAGAAGAATACTCACTAATCATATATTTCCAAAAATCAGTTGCTTGCTCAAACGACAAATCAATGTTAAATTCCTTTAAAGCGAGCATTAGTGAATAAGCATTATTTTCTCTATCTATACAGAACCCATGTTCATTTACGCGCCTGCGTTGCTCAGCAAAGTAATGTTCATCCCATTTTTCATGTACTTCATTTGCTAAAGATGAAGATATACCTAAATCAATTAGCACCTTTTCGGTAACAATTTCATGGATTCCTTGATTATTAAAGATAGTTTCATCAGCATCAAATATTACTGCTTTAAAGGTCATTTTTATCTACCATTGAAATTGTTTTAGTGTGTTATTTTATCTTTCTTATAAAAATTCATGGATAAATTTTCGTATTGTATGTGAAAGATGGTCTACCCTAACTAAGTTAAGATTTCTTGCGAGTTCGCCCAACTCCAATTAAGGAGAAACTGTCGTTTGACGTTTGACTGTGTATCGCAAAAAACTTCTCTCGAAAATCTTTCAAGAGATGTTGCCTGACCATAAGGCGTTTGTGTGAGAGCGAAAGAATTGCTAAGAAGCGTTGCATGATATTACAAGCTCCATTTATATCTCGGTCTATAACCAATCCGCATTTATCACAATAAATAATTCGTTCGGATAGATAACGAATTTTTTTATCCATGCACTTACAACATCTTTTAGTTGTTCTTTTTTCATTGATTCTTATTATTTTTTTACCTGTTAATTGTGCTTTATAGGTTAAG
>JAEOUJ010000258.1 GCA_016839405.1 Candidatus Gerdarchaeota archaeon
AATTGGGATTTATTTTTTTAATAAAACAAATAAATGCTTATAATCTTCACTTAAACTATCATTTACTAATTTTTTCCAAATAATTTTAAAACCAATTTCTTGTAGGATTTTAAGATTTGTTTCAGTGTCAAAACCACTCCAATACATTTTTTCTCCAAAAAAATTGTCATAAATAGATTCTGGATCATCATTACTATGCAAGCTAAAAAGTGCAACTCCATTAGTTTTCAAAATGCGATAAAAATTCTTGAATAAATCTTGTTGCTCTTGTCTCGGTACATGAATTATTGAATAATAGGCTAATAGACCATCAAAATAATTATCAGGAAAATTAAGATCCGTCATATCCTGGCAATAAAAAGTAGCTTTTGGAACATTTTTCTTAGCCAATTTTATTTGTTTATCAGAAATATCAACACCAATAACTTCAAAATATTCACTGAGATATTTTGTAAAAGGTAAACCTCCTCCACATCCAGCATCTAGTACCCGACCTTTTTTTGGTATATAAGAACAAAATTCTGGCAAGAAACTCATTTCCTCTAAATCTTCATTTCGTAAAGCAAGGTATTCTTCAGCTACTTTATCATAACCTTTTCGTACAATTTCCTTGTTTTTCATTTTAATCAGCAAACAAGAAAAATAAAAATATTTGAAGAAGCTTTTGCTTCCTCTTAAAAATCACTTTAGCCTTTTACTTAGTTTTTCAATCATATCTTTTGTTATACCAGCAAGATCGTATTTTGGATTCCAACCCCATTCCTTACGCGCTAAAGAGTCATCAAGAGATTTTGGCCAAGAATCAGCTATTTCTTGTCTAAAATCTGGTTTATAATCGATTATGAATTCTGGAATGTGTTTTTTGATTTCTGCTGCTAAATCTCCTGCTGTAAATGATACTCCAGTTACATTATATACATGGCGTTTGAATTTTGAAGCATCTTTTTCAGCTAAATCAATATGACATTGTAAACAATCAGGTTGATACATCATAGGAAGCATAGTATCTTCTTTTAAAAAGCAAGTATATTTTTTATTTTTAATAGCTTCGTAGAAGATTTCTACTGCGTAATCAGTTGTCCCACCACCGGGGAGTGTTTCACTGCTTATAATCCCAGGAAGCCTCATTGAGAGAGTTAAAAGTTCATATTTTTTATAATAATATTCTGCAAATAATTCTCCAGCAACTTTAGTAATACCATACATTGTTGTAGGTTGTAGAATAGTATCATTTGGGGTATTTACTCTTGGAGTTGTTGGTCCAAATGCTGCTATTGAACTTGGCCAAATAACTCGTTCAACATCATATATTCGAGATACCTCTAAAACATTAATGAGACCATTCATATTTATATCCCAAGCTGTTTGAGGCATTTTTTCTCCAGTTGCAGATAATATAGATGCCATATGATAAACATGTTCTATTGAGTTTTCATAAATGACCTTTTTTAATGATTCTTGATCTAATGCATCAAGATACATCCAAGGTCCACTTTCAGTTACTGCTTCTGGTAATTGTGTTCTTCTACCTGTGGCAATAACATTCTCCTTTCCATACTTCTTTCGTAGGAATGGAACAAGTTCACTACCTATTTGTCCACCAGCACCTATTACTAGAACTCTTTTCATTTTAATCTACCTTATGCAAATTCATTCTCTTATTTTACAATTGATAAAAATTGTTATGATTCAATTCTTTTAAACTTTTGTTAGAAAAACCAATTATTAATTAATTTTAAAAGGTTTAAAGAAATTCTAAAATTAGGTATTATAAATGACTCTAATTGTTGATGAAAAACTTCTAGATCACCTTCGATTGGTTTGTCTTGATTTTAATAAAGAAGTAAAATTCTCTATTCTACTTGGAACAATTGATTCAGAAATTAAAGAGGTTACGATTTTCTCATCTATTCATTATAAACGAGAAAACCCAAAAGAAGATCCTAGAATATCATTAGATAATAATGAAATTGATGAGATTCTAGCTTTAAATTACATGCTACCCTATAATCTTGATATTATTGGATTAGCTTTTTATTATGAAGATGAAATAAGTGATTTTACTTTACAAACATTAGCAAAACATACTTCTAAAATTCCTACTTTGAAATTCATTATTAACGTTAAAAAAATCGCAATTGATTATTATCAAATTTCAACAGAAAAAATAATAAAAATTAAAGCAAACACATTAGATATTCCATTTCAAAATTTGATAAAATTTATTTTTACAATGGAATTTGAAACTACAAATAATGTTCTATCTGAGCAAGATGAATTTAAAAAAGTGTTATTTGATGGAATAAATCTCTATTGGGATAAAGTTACTTTTAATCTAAATGGTTCTACTAAATTACAAAATATTCAATTAGCAAAAAGTCCAATCGATCGAATTATTGAAATACAAATTCCATGTGAAGAGAAAAATTTGTCATCTGCAACTAAAGAAGGTAATGTCTTTCTTGCTTATGATCTACATATTAATTTTTATGTTAAAAAATCCCAACGAACGAAACAAATTATGGAAATTACTGATCAATTGAATAAAGCTCTAAAAAGAGATTTACAAGTCAAATTACAAAGATCTTATTATGATGAGAATATAAAACGATTAATAACTCCTAGAAAAATTCCTATAAACTGCTGTACTATTGAACTTAATGGCTATTTGTCAAAAGAGGTTACATCCAAACATGAATACAATTTATGTTTAAAATTAATTGAACATGCAATTATTGTAGCAAAGCTAGGGAATTTGGTTCAAGCTAGAATATTACTGAGGGATTTATTAAATTATTTTAAAGAATTAGATGAAAAGCAAAAAATGAAAAAAATACATGATTTAATTAAAAAATTAAGTGCTAAATGAATAATTAAATAATTGCGTTGAATTCTTTAGGATCAGGTATATCAGATACTTTGTACGCTCGTAATAGATTAGTTTTTCCTGGACACAATACTGAACCAGAAATAACAGCAATTATATCTTCATCTTTTAGATAACCCATTTTCTTTGCGGCAAAAACTGTCTCAACTACCATTTGGTCTGTATTTTGATATTCCTTAACTAATAAAGGATAGCACCCCCAAATTAATCCTAATTGTCTAATAATTTTTGTTCTTGGTGTTGCTACAAAGATATGTGTATTTGGTCTGTGCTTAGCTATAACCTTAGCACTGAATCCACCCTCTGTAAAAGCAATAATCGCTTTTACAGGCATTTTTTCTACTAATAAACCAGCTGCAGTTGCCAAATTTTCAGCAATTACATCCCTGTCAGATTTCTTTTCTACAGGATAATCTCGCCAGTGGAGTTCTTTTTCAACATTTTTAGCTATTTTATTCATCATATTGATTGCTTCAACAGGATATTTTCCTACAGCTGTTTCTGAACTTAACATAACAGCATCTGTACCATCA